>JAYSQH010000377.1:0-3807 GCA_043721655.1 Phycicoccus sp.
TGCGGACAGGATCGGCAGGCGGCGTCTCCAGAGCAAGGGCCCCGTGATGAGCAACGACATGACCGAGTCCGCAAGGTTGAGAAGACCCAGGTAGAGAAGTTCTCCTTGCGCGAGCAGGGTGATGAGCGCCGCGACGGTGACGTCGAGCCGCCCTGGCCTCGCTCGACCCGCCCAGCGGAAGGCAACTGGCATGCCAGCATCGTACGAGCATCCCCGGGCGGTGCGGGTCGCCCGAACTATGTAGTCCTCACGGTGGAGCCGGCGGCAGGAATCTCGCTCCTTGTGCCGACGCGCGCTGGGACACCCGCCCCTAACGTCACTGCTGGAGACCGCAGAAGCGGTCGTGACCACCAGGCACAGACAGAAGGAGTCACCAATGCACACCAACCGGTCGCAGAACCCAACCAGCGCCATATCCCCCGAGTGTGCCGCAACCAAAATGAAGCGATCACGGCATCTGCGCATGATCGCGTACGTGGCTGCGATCGCACTGACGCTTGGATTCGGCGTCTCACCAGCGTTCGCCGAGAGCCCTGCTCCTATGCAGCACCTTTCGATGCCCGCCGAAGGCCAGATGATATGCGGCTCAAACACTTACACGTTCACGAGCGGGTACTTCAATGCGCTTGCTCGCGATCCCAGTGTTGCCGCGCACGTGACGCTCGATCATGTGACCGCCGTGGACCAGGACGGAAAGACCGTCAGAGTTGTAGGAGCCGAGACCTACAACGATGCACTCAACCGTCTGACCAGCAAGGTCATGTTCATCAGTCAGGACGCCGGGAAGGTCGACAGTGTCAACATCGTCTTTCGGGCATGGTCCAATGGCCACTTCGTCGGATTCGACTTCGGGACTTGCGGGTTCTGACCTTCACCGGCAAGGAACACCGCAGGCTCACCAACCAAGGCCCGGGCATCAAGGCAGACCGCCAGCGTGGCAACCGGGTACGCGAAGGGCGCCTGACCAATGGTCAGGCGCCCTTCGTCATGTCTCACCCCGTCACCCGAACAAGCCCGGGACCCCTTTGTGGAGCTGAGGGGACTCGAACCCCTGACCCCCTGCATGCCATGCAGGTGCGCTACCAGCTGCGCCACAGCCCCTCACGATTGCTCGCGCGAGTGCCCCCGTGGTGGGGACCGGGTGAGTTTATCGGCCACCCCCCGTCATTCACCTAATCGGGCTGCTCACAAGGGATTGAACCCGACGTTCCATGCCGCTATCCGCCATCCGCCGCGGTATTCACGCAGCTCGGCCCAGTGGCAGTTGTGCAGCCCGCCGATGGACTGCCAGGCGAGGTACTGGTCCAGCTCGACCAGCGAGGCGACGACCACACGCCCCGAGACACCGTGCGTGGCGATGACCGCGCACTCCCCCGGCGCCAGATCCGCGAGCACCTCGTCGGCCGCTGCGCGAGTGCGCTCGGCCACCTCGGCCAGGCTCTCACCGTCGATCCCACGGGCAATGTCCTCGCCCGCGATCAGCGCGGCCTGCTCCTCGGGATACTGCTCGGCGACGTCACCGGCAGTCATGCCCTGCCACTGGCCGGCATGGATCTCGCGGAGCCGCTCGTCGTAGCGCACCTGCAGGCCCACGCGCGATGCGAGGGTTCGTGCGGTGTCAGCGGCCCGTTCCAGGTCGCTGCTGACAATCACCGCCGGGCTGTATGCCGCCAGGGCGGCGGCCGCCGCCTGCGCCTGTTCCCGGCCCTTGGCGGACAACGCCGTGTCGAGCTGCCCCTGCCAGATGCCGCCGGCGTTGTGGTCGGTCTCGCCATGACGCCAGACGATCAACCTCCGGCCGCCCTGTGTGGTCGGCATGTCAGAGCGCGAGGTCGATGGCCGGGCAGTCCTTCCAGAGACGCTCGAGCTGGTAGTAGGTCCGTTCCTCCTCGTGCTGGACGTGCACGACGATGTCCGAGAAGTCGATCAGGACCCATCGGCCGTTGCGCTCGCCCTCGCGGCGCACCGGTTTGACGCCGATCTCGCGAAGCTTGTCCTCGATGTTGTCGACGATCGCGCTGACCTGACGGTCGTTGGGAGCCGACGCCAGAAGGAAGATGTCGGTGAGCGCGAGCTGCTCGCTGACGTCAAGAGCGACGATTTTGCTGGCCAGCTTGTCCCCGGCAGCGGCAGCTGCTGCTCTGGCAAGGTCAATGGCGTGTTGCGTGGCGGCCACGCGGTCCTCCTGATGTTGGGTACTGCTGGTCAATGGTCATGCCGGCATCGTTTCGGCCGGGTCGTTGGACCGGGTCCGCCCGATACAGCTTGTGCTTGGCGATGTACTGCACGACTCCGTCCGGCAAGAGGTACCAGACCGGTTCGCCGTTGAACACCCGGGCCCGACAGTCGGTGGAGCTGATCGCCATGGCGGGGACTTCCTGCAGCGTGACCCGGTCCACGGGCAGCCCGATGTCGCTCAGGACATGGCCCGGCCGGGTCACCCCGATGAAGTGGGCGAGGTCCCAGAGCTCGTCAACGTCCTTCCACGACAGGATCTGGGCCAAGGCGTCTGCGCCGGTGATGAAGAAGAGCTCTGAGTCCGGGCGTTGTGCCCTCAGGTCGCGCAGGGTGTCGATCGTGTACGTCGTGCCGGGCCGGTCGATGTCGACCCGGCTGACCGTGAAGCGCGGGTTGGAGGCCGTGGCGATCACCGTCATCAGGTAGCGGTCCTCAGCCGGGGACACTGAGGCCGAGGCCTTCTGCCATGGCTCACCGGTCGGGGCGAAGACCACCTCGTCGAGGTCGAAGAGAGCCTGAACCTCGCTGGCGGCCACCAGGTGTCCATGATGGATGGGATCGAACGTCCCACCCATGACGCCGATGCGCCTGCTCAGTGGTGCGCCCCAGGATTGGGCTTGTCGTACTTGGCGGCCGTGTTGCGGAAGCTCCACAACACCCCCAGGAGCACGACGAAGCATCCGAAGGCAATGGCACCGAAGGCCCACGCTGGCATCGGCAGCTCGCGCAGCGTCTCGGTCCCTGCAGTGGCCAGCGCGGCGACAGTGGGCGTGAATGACATGGGTACAGCCTAGCCGGTGGACCGAGCCCAGCGTTCAGTCTCGAATCTGGATCACTGGCGAATCTGCGTCAGGGTCGGATCTGTCCGTCGCCCTCGACAACCCACTTGGTCGTGGTCAGCTCCGCCAGGCCCATCGGTCCGCGAGCATGCAGCTTCTGGGTGGAGATGCCGATCTCGGCGCCGAACCCGAACTCGCCGCCGTCGGTGAACCGGGTCGACGCGTTGACCATGACGGCTGCCGCATCCACCTCCGCCGTCCAGCGTCGCGCCGCAGCGCGGTCCTCAGTCACGATCGCCTCGGTATGGCCGGTTCCGTACCGCTGGACGTGCGCCAACGCCTCGTCGAGCGAGTCGACGATCCGCGCGCTGATGTCCAGTGAAAGGTATTCGCGGGCGAAGTCCTCGTCTGTTGCCAGGCTGTATGTCGCGCCGGCCCCGCGGGCGAACGACCCGATCTCGGCATCGCCGTGGACAGTGACCCCCGCCCACCCCAGCTGCGCCAGCACCTTGGGCAGGAACTCCGGGGCGATGCTGCGATGGATGAGCAAGGACTCGGCCGCGTTGCAGACGCCGACCCGATGGGTCTTGGAGTTGACCACGATGGCCAGCGCCTTGTAGACGTCGGCGGCAGCGTCGACATAGACGTGACAGTTGCCGACCCCGGTCTCGATGACGGGAACGGTCGACTCACGCACGACGGTATTGATCAGGTCGGCCCCACCTCTGGGGATGAGCACGTCCACCAGCCCGCGTGCCGTCATCAGCGCGCGGACGGCGTCGCGCCCGCC
>JAYSQH010000378.1:0-2876 GCA_043721655.1 Phycicoccus sp.
CCGACCTCCAGCTACCCCAGCGGCCACGTCGGAGCCAGCGTCGCGCTGTATGCCTCCCTCGCCATCATGGCAACCACCATCGAGCGGACCTGGCTGCGTCGAACCGTCATCGCCGTGTGCACGATCGTCCCCTTCCTGGTCGCCTATGCGCGCCTGTACCGGGGCATGCACCATCTCAGCGACGTCGTGGTCGGCGCCATCAACGGCTTGGTCTGCGCCGGGCTGGCGGCCCGTTGTCTGCTCCACCGGCATCGCAACACACCTGCGGCCGCCGACCGCCCCGGGGTGACCAGGTAATCAGCGGGTCTCACTCCGAGCGGTCGACCTCGTCGCCGTCGTTCGGGTTTCCTGCCAGGCGCTGTGCCTGCTCGGGCTCCAGCCCCTCCCTCACGTCCACCCTTCGGTGTCCGCGGTCGACCCGCATCGCATTGAACGCAGCCGCCATGGCAGCGACCCATGCCGCGCCCAGGATAAAGCCGCCCACCACGTCGGACACGTAGTGCACGCCGAGTGCGACACGGGAGAAGCCGATCGCCAGGACCATGAACATCGCCAGGGTAAAAGCAGCCTTGCGCCACGCCGCATTCAGGACGGGTAGGAACACGAGCAGCAGAACCGCGTAGCCGACGATCGCTGCCTGGGCGTGGCCACTGGGAAAGCTCGCCCCGAGCTCATGGGAGACCGGGTCGGTGACGACCGGCCGTAGCCGGTGGACCGCAGCCTTGACAACGGTGTTCAGCACTGATGACCCCGCCGCGGTAATCACCACGAACAGCGCCAGTCTGGGCAGTCGACGCCAGAGCAGCCAGACGACAACCACCCCTAGGATGATCTGCCAGGCCAGTGCCGACCCCGAGTCGCTGATCAGCTGCATCGCATCGACGAACCCATCGTGGTTCACGGCAAAACTGTGCAAGCTGTCCCGCGCCCCGTTGTCGGCCTCGAGCAACGGCGCCCATTTGCTCTCCACCAGCAGAAGCGTCAAAGCTCCAGGGACCGCCACCAGTGCCAGCGCCACGGCGGACAGGACGGCACGGCCACCAAATCGGGTTGTCGACTTGGTCGGTTCCGTTGAGGACGCAGACGAGCGCCTCACAGGACCGTCCGCAACGCCTTCGGCGCGATGTCGATACGGACCTGAGTGTTGGCGCCGAGATCCATGACCTCACCATCAATCTGGATCGGCATCGCCTTGACGGTCGTGAACGCGTACTCGGTTGCGCTGGGCTGGGGCCCCAGGCCGCGCAGACTTGCCTTGAGTGCGGTGCCCAGAATCTTCCACTTGGCGGAGTGCCGCATCGTGATGACCTCGAACACGCCGTCATCGGGTCGCCCATCATCCTCACTGAGTGTCGCGACCTTGGCCATCTGATGGATGTTGGCGAAAATGATGTTGTCGAACCGCTCACGGGTTCGGTCGGGCCGCTCGATCTCGAACGGTCGAAACTTCGCGAAGGCGCGCACGGTGCTGACCAGCTCCCGCAGAGAGCCCTTGCCGCCCTTCTCCAGGTCGACGGCCACCGCGGGAGTCAGCCCCAGCCCGATGTAGGAGTGGGCGTAGCGCGACGTGCCGTCGACGGTCAGCTGGAGCAAATCTATCCGGCTGACCTTCCCAATGAGGATAGCATCAGCCAATGGCCGCTCTCTGGTGCTGCGCCGGTGGTCGTTGGCGTTTCCGGCGGCCAGCACAGCGCAGGCGGCGTTGTCGTTGCCTGCCCGCATGGCACCGTTGACGACCTCGTTGTAGCCACCATCGCCGCTGACCGAGATGACCAGTGGCCGCCCCGTGGCAGCGGCGTTGTGAGCGAGATCCAGGGCGTGGCCGGCATGCTGGGTCGCCACCAGCTCCACGAGTAGCTCCGGCGCACGCACCGACAGCTCATCGCGCAGCTCCTGAGCCTTCTCCTGAGCATTACCGGTGCTCTTGGGATTGAAGATCAGGACCACGCGATCGAAGGATGCCATTCCCAAACCTTACGGGACCCTGTGCTCAGATCCGTCCCGAGCCGAGGTCGCACTCCGGTCGGCTGGTCGCGTAGAAAGCCACGGCAGCAGCAGCCGCGACGTTGAGCGAGTCCACTCCCCCGCCCATCGGGATGCGGACGATGGCATCGACCGCCGAGAGGGTGGCCTGGCGCAGACCTTTCCCCTCTGTACCGATGATCAGCGCCAGCTTCGCGTGACGCTGGGCCGCCAGCTGATCAAGCGTGATGGCCTCGTCGCTCAGAGCCAAAGCAGCCGTCGTGAACCCAGCCTCACGCACCATGTCGATGCTCTTGGGCCACTGCGGTATGCGGGTCCACGGGACCTGAAACACCGTCCCCATCGAGACCCGGATCGACCGCCGGTAGAACGGGTCAGCGCAGCTCTGGGTGATCAGGACCCCATCGATCCCCAGTGCTGCGGCACTCCTGAAAGCCGCGCCAAGGTTCGAATGATCGACGATGTCCTCGAAGATCGCGATGCGAGAGGCGTTCTGCAGCAATGACTCTGGTGCCGCCAGGACCGGTCGGTGCATGGACGCCAGGGCCCCGCGGTGCAGGTGGAATCCGGTCATCGCCTGGATAACCGCGGCCTCAGCGACGTAGACCGGAACATCACTGGACTCTGCCTGCTCGACGAGATCGGCCAGGTCCGTGAGCCATCTCTCGCCCATCAGGAATGACCGAGGACGATGTCCCGCGCCGAGCGCCCGCCGGATGACTTTCTCGCTCTCCGCGAGATACAGTCCGCGCGCGGGCTCGAGCTTCTTGCGCAGGTTGACATCGGTCAAGGAGAAGTAGTCACTGACCCGTTCGTCGGCCGGGTCGGTGATCTCGATCGGCATATCAGGCGGCTCTCTTCGGAAGAGGGGCGAACGCGCACCGCAGATCCTC
>JAYSQH010000379.1:0-4684 GCA_043721655.1 Phycicoccus sp.
TGGCTCCGCGCACGTCCGCAGAGACGCTGGTGCTCAGCCCCAAGGGCCACATCGAGCACGACCTTCACCTCGTGGACGACGGCCAGACCACCTGGGTCACGGTCGAGCCCGGCACTGCTCCGGCGCTCCTGGCCTGGCTGGAGTCAATGCGTTTCATGCTGCGCGTCGAGGTTAGCGACGTCTCAGCCGACTACGCCGTCATCGGTGAGCCGATCCGCTCCGAGACCGCTACGGGGGAGCCGATGGCCTGGAGTGACCCTTGGCCGCTCATGGTCGGCGACACTGCGGCATACAGCGCGGTGGTTGAACCCGCCCAGCATCCAGGAAGCGAGCGCCACTGGCGCGAGCTGATCGTGCCTCGCGACCAGCTCGATGCGACGATAGGTGACCGGCCGATGGCGGGCATGTGGGCCGCCGAGGCGCTACGCATTGCGGCCTGGCGTCCGCGCCTGGGTTTCGAGACCGACCACCGCACGATCCCGCACGAGCTCGACTGGCTGCGCACCGCCGTGCATCTGCACAAGGGCTGCTACCGCGGGCAGGAAACCGTGGCGCGCGTCCACAACCTCGGGCGGCCGCCGCGACGGCTCGTGTTCTTACACCTTGACGGCTCCGGCCACACCCTGCCCGAACGCGACGCCGAGGTCGAGGTCGACGGCAGGGTCGTCGGCCGCCTGACGTCGGTCGCGCGTCACCACGAGCTCGGCCCGATCGCCCTTGCCGTCATCAAGCGCAACACCGCGCTCGACGCCGTGTGCTCCATAGCCGGGCTCAGCGCCAACCAGGAGGAGATCGTCCAGCGCTGAGGCGATGATCGGCACGCAGCGCTGGCAGGATGACGGCCATGAGCAACCACGCCTCCCAGCCGGTGCGACCCCCGAGCCCAGCGTCGGGGACCCTGATCACCGTCGCGCCGACCGGCGCCGAGACCGCCAAGACCGACTGTCCCCAGCTCCCGACCACACTGGCCGAGCTGGTCGAGACTGCCATCGCATGTGAGGCGGCCGGCGCCGCACTGATCCACATCCACGTCCGTGACGCCGACCACCAGCCCACCCTGGATGCCGGCCTCCTGCGCGACACCGTTCAGGCTGTCCGCGAGCAGACGTCGTTGGTCATCCAGCTCTCCACCGGTGGCAGCGTTCACGATCCGCTCGAGAAGCGGCTCACGGTCCTGGACGCCGAGCCCGACTCCTGCAGCCTGACCTGCGGCACCACCAACTTCGGCGACGACGTCTTCCTCAACCCCTACCCGTTCATGGCCCAGCTCTACCAGCTGGCCCAGGAGCGTGAGATCGTCCCCGAGTTCGAGCTGTTCGACCTAGGGCATGTGGCCGCCCTGCGTCGTCTGATCGACGCCTACGGATTGCCCTATGGAGGCAAGGTGCACGTCGACTTCGTCACCGGTGTCCCGGGCGCTATGCCGGGCACGCCGGCTGCCCTTATGGCCGGCATACAAGCACTGCCGCCTGAGGTGACCTCATGGTCGGCGACTGGTATCGGTCGGACCCACCTCCCGATCGCCGCGGTGGCGCTCGCATTTGGCGGGCATCTGCGGGTCGGCATGGAGGACAACCTGAACTACGCCAAGGGGCAACCGGTCCAGCGAAACGACGAGCTCGTGTCCAGGGCCGCGGATCTTGCCCGGCTGATGCAGCGTCCTCCTATGACGACCGACGAGGCGCGTGAGCTGCTGTCGGTCAAGGCCCGCAGTACCCACTGACCCACCCCGACCGAACACCGCGCCGGCACCGTTTTGCAGCCCCGAAGGCCCCCAAATGGTGCCGGCGCGGTGTTCGGACCGGCGTGGGGTGTGACCAGAGCCATGCTTGCTCGGCTTGCAATTTGCTAACTAGAGCAAGCATAATGGAGCTATGACCAAGTTTCCTCCGATCTCCGTCCATGACCTGGGCGACTACCTCCGAGAGCAGCGCCACTCCGCGGAGCTCTCGTTGCGGCAGCTGTCCGAGGTCGCGGGGATCAGCAACCCCTATCTCTCCCAGATCGAGCGAGGGCTGAAGAAGCCGAGTGCCGAGATCCTGCAGGCTCTCGCCAAGGCCCTGCGTATCTCGGCCGAATCCCTCTACGTCCGTGCCGGCTTCCTCGAGGAGCGGACCGACCTCAGTTCGGCCGCAGCTGTCGACGTCCAGGCAGCAGTGCTGGCCGACCCCAAGCTGAGCAACCGGCAGCGGGCAGTCCTGCTGGACGTCTACGAGTCCTTCGCCGGCAAGCCGGCACTCCGCAAGTCCACCAAACCCCGTCCGGCGCGCAAGCCGGCAGCCAACCCATCCGGCCCAGCAGTCAAGCCCACCAAGGAGAAGCAGTCATGACCCTCGTCAAGGAAATCCGCAAGACCGTTACTGACACCACCCCCGTCTTTGCAGCCGTCGGTGTCACCGACCTGGCAGTCGAGATGATGCGCGACGCGCGTCTCCGCGTTGCCGCCGCTCGCGCCGACCTCGACGTCAACGCGCTGCAGGACAAGGCCCTGGACAGGGCAATCGCGTTGCAGGGCAAGGCCGTCAAGCGTGCCGAGAAGGTCGCCGAGCAGGCCCAGCACATGCCTGCGCAGGCTCTGAACCAGACCCTCGAGGCGGCCGGCAAGGCTCAGCAGACCTACGCCGAGCTCGCTGTGCGCGGTCACAAGCTGGTCAAGCGCCTTCGCAACCAGAAATCCACCAAAGATCTGTTCGCTCAGGCAGGCAGCACCGTCACCCTCGGCAAGGGTGCCGTCACGACCGTCCGCAAGGCTGCGGTCGACACCGAGCGTGCAGCCATGGCCACGCTGACCACCGGCCGCCACGAGGCCGAGAGCGTGATCGAGGCTGTTGTCTCGTTTGTGCGGCCCGAGGCCAAAGTCGTCAGCACCACCGTGCGCAAGTCCGTGAAGGCCACCCGCATTCCGGTCAAGCGCACCGCCTCGACCGCCAAGAAGAGCACCACCTCGGTCCGCCGTGCGACCAAGTCGGTTGCCACGAGCGCTGCCAAGACGGCGACTGCGGCGGCCACGGCAGCCAAGGCCGCCACCCCGAAGATCGGCGACTGACGCATCCCCAACCGACTTTGCTCAGTTTAGGCCGCTTGGAGACCTTGGTTTTGGTCTGAGAACCGGCCTGAACTGAGCAAACCGGTTTGAACTGAGCAAAGCAGCGCGGCCGATGTCGAACCCTCGACACCGGCCGCGCTGTCGTCGGAGCGTAGGCTCGCGGCCGTGAATATGCAGCGCGTTCCCCTGTATGACGCGCCCGTCGTGGCTCACGTCATCCGCTCCGGTTTTGTGGAGTCCGTGCATCACGGCAGCGTGGTGGCCCTGGACGCAGATGGTTCGACGTTGCTGGCGATCGGTGACGTCACCGGACCGATCTTCCCTCGTTCGTCCAGCAAGCCCATCCAGGCATTGGCCATGCTTCGCGCCGGCCTCGACCTGGAAGGCGAGCTGCTCGCGATGGCGGTCGCGAGCCATTCGGGGGAGCAGTTCCACCTCGAGAACGTCCAGCGGATCCTCGCCGGCGCCGGGCTCACCGAGCAGGACCTGCAGAACACCCCGGACCTGCCTTATGACGAGATGGAGCGCGCGGCGTGGATCGCCGCGGGGCGTCCCGCCACCTCCTTGGCCCAGAACTGTTCCGGCAAGCACTCGGCCATGCTCGCGACCTGTGTCGCCGCAGGGTGGGACACCGCGACCTATCGAGACCCGCAGCACCCGTTGCAGCAGCTGATGAAGCAGACCCTGGCCGAGGTCAGCGGAGAACCCGTGGCGGCGACGGGGATTGACGGCTGTGGCGCTCCTGTCATGGCTGTGTCCCTCACCGGTCTGGCACGGGCGTTCTCCCGAATTGCCGCCGCGCCGGGCGGCACAGACGAAACCAGGGTTGCGGACGCCATGCGAGCGTTCCCGGAGTGCATCGGAGGGACGCGGCGGGACGCCACGGCCCTGATGCGCGGTGTCCCCGGACTGATCGCCAAGGACGGTGCCGAAAGCGTCTATGCCGTGGGGCTGGCTGATGGGCGGGCCATCGCTCTCAAGATCGCAGACGGTGGTCAGCGGGCGCGGCCGATCGTGATGGTGGCTGCGTTGCGGCGGCTGGGTATCGACTCCGACGTCCTCGACACAATGGCCCACGGCCCGGTGCTCGGCCACGGTCACCTGGTGGGGTCGATCGACGCCGTCGGGATCTGAGCGCGCCACCACTACGCTGGCAGCATGTTCAACATCTTCGGCAGCATCCAGGCGCTGATCGGGCTCGTCTTCTGGGCCGCCCTCATGGGGGTTTCCGTGTTCGGTCTCGTCGATGCCCTGCGACACCGTCCGGACGCCTTCACCGCTGCCGGCAAGGCGTCGAGGAACATCTGGCTGGCCGTTCTCGGGGTTGCGGTCGCTTTGAGTATCGTGACTTTCCCGTATCCGTTCTCGATGACAGGGATCCTGGCAGCGGTCGGAGCGGGTGTCTATGCCGCGGACGTCCGCCCCGCGCTGCGTCGGGTCATGGGGCGTGGCCGCTGAGGCTCGTGGATTCAGCCCGGTCTGCTCAGTGGAGAGGCTGCACCGCTGACCAGGCGACGGTGATCTCTCCCAGACGCCACCGCGAGGGTCCGTCCAGCAAAGGCCAACCCTGTTCCTGGATCGCCGCCGCACAGGCTATGAACCGCTGCCGCACCCCGTATGCCGCATGCGGCGACTGCC
>JAYSQH010000380.1:0-2447 GCA_043721655.1 Phycicoccus sp.
ATGTTCTGTTTCGGGAACATCGCCCCGAGCCGGCGCACGAGGTTGAGCTCGGTGCCCACTGCCCATGAGCTTCCGTCCGGCGCCGCGGCGATGGTCTGGATGATCCGTTCGGTCGAACCGACAGCATCCGCAGCTTCGACCACCTCGTACTGGCATTCGGGGTGGACGATGATCTTGACGCCGGGGATGGTGGCGCGAGCTGCATCGACGGCCTCGAGGGAGAACCGGCCGTGGACCGAACAGTGTCCGCGCCACAGGATGACCCGGGCTGCCCTGACCTGTTCGCGGGTCAGACCCCCGGCCGGCTTGTGCGGGTCGAACACGACGCAATCCGTCAGGGAAAGGCCGAGCTCGCGAACCGCCGTGTTGCGCCCCAGGTGCTGGTCGGGCAGGAACAGGACCTTGCCCCTGCCTTCGAGTCCACCGTGTTGGTCAAACGCCCACTGCAGAGCGGTTTTCGCGTTGCTCGACGTGCAGATCGTGCCGCCGTGGCGACCAGTGAAGGCCTTGATAGCGGCCGAGGAGTTCATGTAGGTCACGGGCACCAGGGTGTCTGCGGCACCCATCTCGGCGAGGTCGTCCCACGCGTCCTCAACCTGACTGATCGCGGCCATGTCCGCCATCGAGCAGCCGGCAGCCAGGTCGGGGAGCACCACCTTCTGATGGTCAGCTGTCAGGATGTCGGCTGCCTCGGCCATGAAGTGCACACCGCAGAAGACGATGTATGCCGCTTCCGGTCGCGCGGCCGCCTCCTTGGCGAGCTTGAAGCTGTCGCCCATGACGTCAGCGAACTCGATGACCTCGTCGCGCTGGTAGTGGTGGCCGAGGATGAAGACCTTCTCCCCAAGGCCCGCCTTTGCGATACGAGCCCGTTCCACCAGACCGAAGTCGGACGGGGCCGGCAGCTCACCGGGACACTCGACGCCCCTCTCGGTGGCCAGGTCACGGCCCTGGCCGAGGACGAGCAGCGGCAAGGGGCTGTGGCGTGGCTGTTCGGTTGTGGTGCTCACGCTCTGATGGTAGGCCGCCTGAAGTCGCACCCATGACCTCGAGCAGCAGTCTGCGAACACGAGATCTCACGAGTGACGATCTCGAGTCAGCCTTTGACGTGCGGTCGAGGTCTTTTGGCTCGCTCGACCCCTCGATGCGCGACTGGTGGAACGGCATCCATCACGAATCCGTCGAGGCGCACCGAGCAATCGGCATCTTCGGCGGCACTCGGCTGCTGGGTCACGCGAAAGTCCCTTCTTATCAACAGTTCTGGGGCGGTCGGCGTATGCCCATGAGTGGTGTCGCCGGCGTGGTTGTCGCACCCGATGCCCGAGGTCGCGGCGTCGGGTCGCAGCTCATGACAGCGCTCGCGCACCGGTCCCGTGAGCTCGGTGACCTGGTATCCGCGCTCTACCCGGCCACCATCACGATGTATCGCGCGCTCGGCTGGGAGGTCGCCGGTGCGCAATACCGGATCAGCATTCCCGCGGAGGCGCTCCGGAGGCTCGGCGGCAGCGACGTCCACCTGCGGATCGCGACCGAGTCTGACGTCGAACCGTTCCTGAAGAGCCTCGGCGACGGGTACGCAGCCCGACGTGCCAACGGTCCCAAGCTGCCCCCCCGTGGCCGAGGCCAAGGAGCAGTTCACCGGCGAAGGGATGATGAGCTACCTCATCGATGGTGGCCACGTCGTCTACGAGTGGCATGAGGGCGACCTCTTCGTGTCATCTCTCTCGGCCGAGAACCCCGAGATCCTCCGCTCGTTGTGGTCGGTCGTCGGCTCCGGCTCGTCGATCGCCAAGAAGGTCCTGGCGTATGTCGCCCCGGACGACCCCATCCACCTCATGCTGTCGGAGGAGGTGGCCAATGAGACGCGGGTCAAGAGGTGGATGCTCAGGGTCATGGATGCGTCGAAAGCCGTTGCTGCGCGCGGTTTTTCACCTTTTGTCACCGGGTCCGCCGCGGTGACTATCGATGACCCCATAATCCGGGGAAACAGCGGGTCGTGGCGACTTGAGGTGTCCGGGGGACGAGGAGAGCTCACGGCCGTCCAGGAAGCAGACTCCGGCCTGCTGCTTGGCCCCAACGGGTTCGCCGCGCTGTCTGCCGGGACTCCCGTTCATATCCTGCGCACAGCCGGACTCGCCTCGGGTGGCGGTCCGGCGCAGGACGAGCTCCTGGACGCGGCATTCGCCGGCCGGCCGGCATACCTGTTGGAGTACTTCTAAGACTCCAGTCGTCTCATCATGTGGACGAGCATCCCGAAATATAAGCCAGTGCCCAGATTCTTGACCAAACCCTTGTCAAGTCTTTGCGCGTACAGGATGATTCCTCGTACTGGCCCGCCCCACGGGACAAGCCTCGCAGCACGATCCTCGGACAGGCAGACATGAGACCTTTTGGCGGTTTCGGTATTGATGGGCTTGCCTCGCGTAGCGAGGTGTCGGGGGAGTCGA
>JAYSQH010000381.1:0-1628 GCA_043721655.1 Phycicoccus sp.
GCCACGACACCCCTGCTCACGAGAACCGTCTCCTCGACCGGGCCGGCGGGTCAGGCGGCCTGCTTCGACTTGTCTGCGGCCAATGCGTAGAAGAACAAGGCCACGGGCCGATACATCGCGTGGGCGAACTTGGTGAACGGCAGCAGGAGCATCAGCTCCATAGCCACGGCGACGTGGAACAGGAAGACCCAGTAGCCCCAGGCGGGAGCGTCCGGCAGGTAGAGCGCGACCTCGATGAAGAAGCCGGTCGCTCCGGTGATCCACAGCAGTACGAGCAGGAGCCAGTCCGAGGCTGTGGAGTGCTGAGCAGCGCGGTTGACCTGGCGCTTCCGGTTGACCATGAACATGGTCACGCCATAGAGCAGGGAGAGCCCGGCAAGGGTCCCGATCAGACGGGAGGGATACCACAGCGGGATCGGCGTGCCGGTCTCCTTGACCCCGATGAGAGCGAGGCCCCAGTCGAGGATGGTCGCGCTGAACAGGCCGAGGAAACCCCAGATCGTCAACGCATGGATCAACCACCGCCGGCGGTACAACGGCTCGATCGGGTTGTCGTCCTTGCAGTCCTCGCGGTAGCGGCGCTGCCCCAGCGACTCGACCCCGAGCGCCGCCCACAGCGCCTTGAAGGTGCTTGACAGGGCGGCACGGCCGCCGAACATAGTCGGGAGGCTGACGCCTTCACTGCGCGCGACACCCCGGGCCATCCTGGTGATCCCGAAGACCCCCGACAAAGCCAGCGCGACCATCACGCCGACCCCGATCCAGTGGATCAGCATATGCGGGATGAACGTGAACAGCTTGAGCGTGTCTCCGTCCTGCGGTCCGCGTGACCCGTACATGAACACGGCGAAGAAGACAGCCACTGCGGTCGCGATGAGCGAGCCGAGGGCGGGCTTGGTGTACAGGATCCGGGCCAGGCCGGTTGGCTCGTAGCTCGAGATGGCGTACCGCCGGGCCGCTGCCATGAACTCGCTGGGATCGGCCTCGGTCGGGCAGCTGTCGGAGCAGAGACCGCACTGATAACAGGTCCACAGCTCCTTGCTTGAGAGCAGCTCGTCCCTCATGCCCACCTGGGCGTAACGGATGATGCGACGCGGGAACGTGCTGTCGTTGTCCACCAACGGGCAGATCGCCGTACAGGTGCCGCAGCTGAAACAGGCCGAGACGTCGGCCGCCCCGAAAAGCTTGATGTCGGAAAGGAGCTCGGTGTCAACGAGTGTGGTCATGAGGTCGCCTCCTGGCGGACGCTTGCGTAGCGGAAGTAGCCCTCATCTGTGGGGTCCTCGACCTCGACGATGTGGCCGTAGCGACGCATCCCCATGACCCAGAAGAGCACTTCGTCGCTTGGATAACCGATGTGCTCGGCAATCTCAGGGACAGTGAGCGGTCCTGCCCTCAGGGCCCACAGGATCGGGGCGTGCATCGTCGGTTCCTCGCGAATGATCTCGCGGGGGTCCCTCAGCGTGGTCCTCATGAAACCGGCTCCTTCGCCAGGCTTTCGATGGACGCCCGCATCTGGGCGTCGGTGTATCCGAGCAGGTCGATCGCGTCCTCCGGGCAGACCGGCACGCACCCGCCACAGCCCTTGCAGACGGCCGCACTGATCTCAGCCACCATGCGCCCGTCGC
>JAYSQH010000382.1:0-5565 GCA_043721655.1 Phycicoccus sp.
CCGGGTTGACGCCCTCGCCGACGCGATACTCATCGCGCGCCGCTCGAAAGCCATTGCGCTGCAGTCGGTTCTGGTCGGCATGGGTCTTTCGCTGATCGCCATGGTCGTCGCCGCGTGGGGTTACCTTCCACCCGCTGTGGGTGCCGTCGCACAGGAATTCATCGACGTACTGGCTATCGGCATCGCGCTGCGGGCTGTGCTCCCCGGCGCCGTGCACACCATCGCGATGGCTCCGGCAGACGTTGCCACCGCGCTGCGGCTGCGGGCCGAGCACGACTCCGTACTCCCGCTGATCGAGCAGATCCGATCGGTGGCCGACGCGCTCTCGAACCTCGACTCCGACCTCGTTCCTGTGCATACGCTGCTGGACCGGCTGGAGGGCGAGCTGCTCCCCCACGAGCGGGCCGACGAGGAGTGGCTTGTCCCCCTGGTGGACCGGGCGCTCGGGGGCACGGAGGCGACGGCGGCGATGAGTCGCACCCACGCCGAGATCGAGCACCAGGTCTCCCGGCTACGGCGGCTGCTCGCAGGACTCGAGCTCGAGAGCGTCACGCCGGAGGACGTGGTCGAGCTGCGGCGCCTGCTCTATGGGCTGTATGCCGTGCTGCGGCTTCACAATGCACAGGAAGAAGAGGGTGCCTTCAGCCTCGTACCGAGTCATCAGGTCCTCACCCAGGCTGAAGGAGCACCGTGACCGCTCAACACCGTCGTGCACCTACGCGGCAGGCAGCTCGGCAGCGAAAGCTGATCGTTCGGGGGCTCGCTGTCGCAGTGACGGCCCTTGTCGGCCTCAGCTCCTGGTGGCTCATGTCCGCGGACGGCACTCCCGCCAAGCTACCGGCGACGGCGCCAGCGCGATCCGCCGCCCCGGCTGCCACCACGAAACCTCCAGCCCCTGCCACGACCGCGGTGATCGCATCTCTCGGCCTCACCGCCAGCGGCCCAAGCCACCTGTCGTCCGGTTCGGACCCCTCGGTGATGCCAGGGCCGATCCTCATCGCAGACGGCGACGGAGACCGCGTGCTGATCATCGACACCCGTGGCCGGACCATGTGGCAGTTCCCACGCCCGGGAGTGAAGCAGATCGGGCAGACCTTCAAAGCGCCCGAAGCCGCATGGTTCACCCCGAACGGCAAGCAGGTCGTCGTTGCGAGCGAGGACTACAACACCATCAGGGTCATCGACATCGCCACGGACAAGATCGTCTACACGTACGGCGCATCCGGCATTGCCGGCTCCGGCCCCAACCGGTTGGACCGCCCCGACAGCGTGCTGATGCTTCCCTCCGGTGACCTGTTGGCCCCCGACGCCGGGAACTGCCGGATCGTGGTGATCCCTGCCGGAGGTCACGCAGTCACTCGACAGCTGGGCAAGACCGGCACCTGCGTACACCGCCCGCCGCAGACCTTCAGCGACCCGAGCGGCCTGTTCCCGATGACCAACGGCCACTACCTGGTCACCGAGGGCAAGGGCGGCTGGGTCACCGAGATGACCCTGGCGGGCAAGGTCTCGTGGAGCATCCGGGTTCCCGGGGTCAGTGCCATCTACGCCACCACCGAGGTCGGTCCGGACCTCTATGCGACCGCCGACCACGTCTCCCCCGGCCAGGTCCTGACCTTCGACCACACCGGCAAGGTGTTGTGGCGTTACGCGCCGACCGGACGCAAAGCCCTGAACAAGCCGTCGCTGGTGCTGGCCCTGCCCAACGGTGACTACCTGGTGAGCGACAAGGTCAACAACCGGCTGATCGTCGTGGACCCCCGCACCGACACCGTCGTGTGGCAGTACGGCCACACCAACGTCGCCGGCAGCAGCCCGGGATACCTGAACAACCCCACCGGGATGGACCTCTACCCGCCCGACTCGATGCTGGTCACGCACGCCCCGACCATGGCTGCCGCCACGCCCTGACCGTCAGGCGCTGAGCGACGTCAGGCCCTGAGCATCGTCATGATCTCGGCCAGCGGGAGCTGGGCCAGCCAGCGTTGTTCGCGCGGACGCTGAGCCTTCTCCTCGATCAGAGTGGGGTAGGACGTCAGGTCGGTGAACTGGAGACGCCCGGACTGGAGCCCGATCATGGCACTGGCCCGTCCGCCGGACTCAAGCTGTTCGGCGAGGTACTCGATACAGTGCGCGGTCAGCCCCGTGGCCTGGACGCGGTCGAACGGCGAGGGGTCGCCGCCCTCCTGGACGTGGCCGAGAATGGCCGACCGGGCGTCGAACAGCTCGCCGCCCTCCTTCTCGAACACCGAGGTGAAAAAGCCGGTGGTATAGACCGGGTCCGCGTTCTCGCTGCGGATCACCAGGCCCAGGCGCTTGCCCGACCGGAAGCCCTCGGACAGGTTGTGCACGTCGACGCTGAGATCATTGAGCCCGATGCTCTGCTCGGGCAGATAGATCCGCTCGGCACCGGTCGCCAAACCGCTCATCAGGGCCAGGTAGCCGCAGTCGTGGCCCATCACCTCGACCACGAAAACCCTTCGCGACGCCACGGCGGACTGCCGGATCTTGTCGACGTCGGTGACGATGCTGTTCAGCGCAGTATCGCTGCCGATCGTCAGCTCGGTCCCCGGGAGGTCGTTGTTGATCGTCATCGGCATACAGACGATCGGGATGTCCAGCGACGCGTACTTCCGGCGGTGAGTATGGAGCAGGTACGCGGCCTGGTAGCCGGTCCATCCGCCGGCCATCAGCAGGCCGTCGATGCGATGCGCGGCGAGCTGCTCGGCGATGGTGGCAATGGCCGGCTCGTCTGGCACGTAGCGGTTGGTTCCGATCTCGGCCCCGCCCTCTGAGACCCAGCCGCTGACGCTCATCCAGTCCATCTCCTGGATGTCGCCGTTGCGCAGTCCCAGGAACCCGTTCTTAACGGCCAGGACGCTGTATCCGCGGTCGAGCCCCAACCGGACCGCCGCCCGGACCGCTGTGTTCATGCCCGGCGCTGGTCCGCCGCCGTGCATCACGGCAAGGCGGAACCGACGGTGCCCGGGCGCCGTGGGCCGTGGAGCGGCCTGCTGCATGGTGTTCAGGATGGCCTGCGACTCGTGAAAACTGCCACCCCGCAACAGGATCGCGCCCTCGTAGTCCTGCCGCCCGATGCGCTCGGCAACCTCGTGCGTCTGGGCAAGACAGTCCATCAGTGGCGAGCAGGCGACTTGGTTGCCACGAATCCCGATCAGCTGCGGAACCGCGTCGGACGGGTCAGCGAGCAGCCGTTCGACGGCCGCGTGTCCGAGCAGCGTGGCCAGGCACCGGTCGTAGGCGCTCGGTGCGCCGCCCCGCTGGACGTGGCCGAGGATGGTGACTCTGGTGTCCTCGCCGAGCTGGTCCTCCAGCACCTCCTTGACGCGGTCCACCGTGATCCGCTGGCCGTCGCCGCTCCGCGCACCCTCAGCGACGAGCACCAGGCTCTGCCGACGGCCGATCTCGTGCCCGGCCCGCATTGCCGCACACATCGTCTGAGCCCAGTCCTCACCCTTGGGCGGGTGCTCAGGAATCAACAGCCAGTTCGCTGCCGTGGCAAGCCCTGCCGTCAGCGCCAGGTAGCCGCAGTGCCGACCCATCACCTCGACGACGAACGTGCGCTGGTGGCTCGAGGCCGTGCTGCGGATCGAGTCCAGCGCCTCGACAATCCGATGCAGCGCCGTGTCCACGCCGATCGTCATGTCGGTGCCCGACATGTCGTTGTCGATCGATCCCACCAGACCCACGAGCCGCAGGAACGGATGCGACGCCGCGACCTCGGCGGTCACCTCACCGGACTCGACCAGCGTGGCAACCACGCCGGGCCACCCCTCCCGGAACTCGTTCGCCCCGGTCAGGCTGCCGTCGCCGCCGACCACGACCAGCGCGTCGATCCGCCGGTCCAGCAGGTTGCGGACGGCCTTGGCCATGCCCTCCTGGGTGCGGAACTCACTGCTGCGCGCCGTGCCGAACACGGTGCCTCCGCGGTGCAGTATCCCGGCGACGTCCGCAGAGGACACCCGCCGGATCGCGTCGCCCCCGTCGACCAGTCCCTGGAACCCGTCGTGGACGACATACGCGTCGACTCCGTGGGACAACGCCGTCCGAACCACAGCCCTGACAGCGGCATTCATCCCCCCGGCGTCCCCGCCGCTGGTCAGTACCGCGATGCTCGAGGGCGCGCCCACCATGTCGGTCATGCGATCAGTAAACCGTCTCCTGCGGGCGGCGCGAAACAAGGGGCGCACCTGATCCGCCGCCGGCGGGTGGCCGTTGTGCGACGGCTAGGTGGCTGATCCCGCCGTGCAGCTCGCCCTGTTCCTCTTCCGGGGTTGTTGTGGTGGAATTTCTGAATGTTGCGGCACCCGCGCCGCACCGACGACGATGGGAGGGGCGATGCTCCGCGCCGCACCCGAACCGCCTATGTCCGAGCCACCGGCCGACGAGGTCCACCAGGGCGGACGATCGCGTGGGGCCGCGGGTCTGCCGGCGGTGGCCGTCACGATGAACCGTGGCATTCGACAGATGGGGCTGACCCGCACCGCCCGGACCTTGCTGCGGCTCAACCAGACCCATGGCTTCGACTGCATGGGCTGCGCGTGGCCGGACCCGGAGCCAGGTGATCGCAAGACGGCGGAGTTCTGCGAGAACGGCGCCAAGGCGGTGGCTGAGGAGGCGACCGTACGCCGCGTCGAGCCTCAGTTCTTCGCCGACCACCCGATCGCCGAGCTCCGCGGCTGGTCGGAATACCAGCTTGGCAAGGCGGGCCGGCTGACCCAACCCATGGTCCTTCGAGCGGGCGCGACGCACTACGCGCCCATCGCGTGGGATGAGGCCTTTGCTCTGGTCGCCGCACGCCTCAACGGCCTCGAGTCGCCCCACGAGGCACTCTTCTATACGAGCGGGCGAGCCTCCAACGAGGCGGCCTTCGCCTACCAGCTGTTCGCCCGCGCGTTCGGCACGAACAACCTGCCCGACTGCTCGAACATGTGTCATGAGTCCACGTCGGTGGCGCTGGCGGAGACGATCGGCATCGGCAAGGGGAGTGTCTCTCTCGAGGACGTCCACACCGCCGAGGTCATCTTCATCTGCGGCCAGAACCCGGGGACCAACCACCCCCGGATGCTCACCGCGTTGGAGAAGGCCAAGAAGGCCGGCGCAAAGATCGTCGCGGTGAACCCGCTGCCGGAGACCGGGCTGATGAAGTTCGACAACCCACAGTCCCCGCGCGGGCTGGCGGGACTCGGCACCGATCTCGCGGACGTCTTCCTGCCGATCCGCCTCAACGGCGACCTCGCCCTCTTCCAGGCGTTGGGAGCGCTGCTGCTCGAGCGTGAGGACAGGGCCACCGCGGCCGGGCGGCCCGGTGAGGTCGTCGACCTCGACTTCATCGACCGGCACACGACGGGTTTCGGCGCATGGGCTGAGCACGTGCGCTTGATCGACTGGGCGAAGGTCGCCGAGGCGACCGGGTTGGACCGCTGGCAGATAGAGACCGTGGCCGACCTCCTGGCCGGTTCCAGGCGCACGATCTTCTGCTGGGCGATGGGCATCACCCAGCACCGAAACGCCGTCGCGACGATCAAGGAGATCGTCAACGTC
>JAYSQH010000383.1:0-1660 GCA_043721655.1 Phycicoccus sp.
GGAAACACCCTGGCCACCCGGCTATCGGGCGGACAACAACAACGCGTCGCCATCGCCCGGGCCCTGATGAACCAGCCCCACGTCGTCCTGGCCGACGAACCCACCGGCAACCTGGACACCACCACCGGTGAAGAGATCATCGAGCTACTCACCAACCTGCGCCAGACCCAGGGCACCACCTTGATCATCGCCACCCACGACCCCGACCTCGCCAAGCGCTGTGACCACGCCATCCACCTGCGCGACGGCAAACTCGAATGACTCCGTGCCTTTGCGCGACATTGACCAGATAACCCATTGGTCTGGGACTGTCCAGCAGCCCGAGGTCAACATGGGGCGGGTGGCCCTGCAGGGCCAGGGCGCGGTCCTGGGTGGCACCCAGTCGCTGTACGCCAACTCCTCTTCGACGAGGCCATCGCGCTGCCGAGCCAGAAGGCTGCCCGACTTGCCCTGCGCACCCAGCAGGTCATCGCCTACGAGACGGACGTGACCAAGACCGTCGACTCCTTCGCGGTGTCGTACGTCATGGAGTCGATGACCGACGACATTGAAGAGGCGGTGGTGGAGCTGATGCAGGCGGTCGAGGACCGCGGCGGCGCCGTGGCCGCGATCGAGGAGGGCTTCCAGAAGGCGGAGATCGAGTGGTCGGCCTACCGCGTCGCCCTGGAGATCGACGAGGGCAAGCGCACCATCGTCGGGCTCAACAGGTACACCTCGGCCTCGATCACGAAGACACGAAGCCGATTTCAGGACGTCGCCGCCGACGAATACGCCGACTTTACGAAAGAATACGGCCTCCACCACGAAAGAATAACGCTACCAACGACTTTCAACACGAAATAGCTATCTCCAACTCTTTACCTTATAGCGGCACGCATGCTACCAATGTTGGTAGGTCGGGTCGCCTTTCGGGCGGCCCGGAAACGTGTTTACCGATGGTTGTTGGTTGGTGTTGGAAATGCATGGTGGCTTAAAGGTGTATCGCGGCTCGCCCGCTGCTGCGCGTAGCTATGTCGAGGCCGACCGCGGCCGTGCGGATGACTACTACCTGGGCGAGGGCACCGGCGTTGCGCAGCGTTACCTCGCCTCCCCTGAGGGGGTGCGCTCTGGGGGGACGCTGAGCGGCGACGCTTACGAGGCTTGGGTCGGCGGGTACGACTCGGAGACGGGCGGGGCGAAAGGACGTCTGCGCGCCGATGACCAGGCGGTGCGGTTTGTCGAGGTCGTGGTCAACGGCCCGAAGTCGTGGTCGTTGGCCGCGGTCCTGGATCCCGAGATTGCGGCGGCTTATGACGGCGCGCAGGACCGCGCGGCCGAGCAGATCATCGGCTGGCTGGCCGAGCACGCGACCACCCGGGTCGGACCGCGAGGCCGTCAGGTCCAGGTCCCGGTGCAGCAGATTGAGGCCGCGGTGGTGCGGCACTACACGTCCCGGGCTGGGGATCCGCATCGTCACCTGCACCTGCAGGTCAATGCCAGGGTCTTCGCCGAAGGCACATGGCGGGGACTGCACACCGTCGGGGTCCGGGACGGACTGGATGCGATCAATGGGATCGGTCATGCGGCGGTGATGACGGACCCGGGGTTTCGGGCGGCGCTGGCCGCCCGCGGCTACACCCTGGACTACGAGTCGGGCGAGGTCGCCGAGCTGGTCGCCTAC
>JAYSQH010000384.1:0-6832 GCA_043721655.1 Phycicoccus sp.
CCTGGATCGGGGGCTTTCGATCGTCTGGTACTCGTCGGTCCAGCCGTCACCGTCCTTGAGGCGCAGCTTCCCTTCGCCGACGTAGAACCAGCGAGGCTCGTCAGCGCCCATGTGAACCTCCCTTCCATCGGAACCTCGCAGAACTCATAGCCTAGATGCGCCTCGGCACGAAGGGGCGCAAGTCTCGAGAAAATGACTGACCAGATTTCGGCGACCGGCCGGAATCCGCGGCAACGACAAACAAGGCCGATCGCGGTGCAGACTGTGTCCGTGACAACTGGGACAACTGGCACAACTGATACCAGCGACAAGGTCCGCACCCGGCTGTGGCGCGAGGGTCGGCTCGAGCTTGAGGACTTCCCCCTTGAGGAGATCTCCGATCACCTGCAGGAGGACGGCGCTCTGGTCTGGCTCGACCTGTGCGAGCCCGATCACGAGCTCCTTGAGCAGCTCGCGGTGGAGCTGGCCCTGGACCCGCACGCGGTCGAGGACGCCGTCGCGAAGGTCGAACGGCCCAAGGCCACGCGACATGCCACTCACACCTTCGTGACGGCATACGCGACGCACCTTGAGAGCGGGCGCGACTCGCAGCTCGGCGTGCTCGAGTCCCGGCTCCACGTCAGCCGCATCTCCGCGTTCGTGCTGCCCAACGGCATCGTGACGGTGCGTTTCGGCAATGGATTCGACATGGATCAGGTGGTCCAGCGCTGGGAGGACGACGCCGACCTGCTCAAGCTCGGCTCCGGGGCTCTGCTGCACGGCCTTCTCGATGTCATCGTGGATGGGCACTTCGAGACGGTCCAGCTCATGGACGACGCGATCGAGTCCCTCGAGGACGGCTTGTTCGACGACAAGGCCATCACCCGCGAGATCCAGCAACGGACCTATCGCGTGCGCAAAGAGCTGGTCGAGCTGCGCCGCGTCATTCTGCCCATGCGCGAGGTCGTCAACGCCGTCCAGCGCCACCACACCGAGGGCGTCGGGCATGGCAACGAGCTCGATGGCTGGTATGCCGACCTGTACGACCACGTCCTGCGCGTCTCGGAGTGGACCGAGTCGCTGCGCGACATGGTGACCACCGTCTTCGAGACCAACCTGTCTCTTCAGGACGCCCGCCTGAACACCGTCATGAAGAAGCTCACCGGCTGGGCCGCCATCATCGCCGTACCCACCGCGGTGACCGGCTGGTTCGGCCAAAATGTGCCCTACCCCGGGTTCGCCAAGCCCTCCGGTCTGATCCTGAGCGCGGTCGTGATCACCACACTCGCGGGCGCGCTCTACATCTCGTTCCGCCGCCGCGGCTGGATCTAACTGGGCGTGTCCCTATTGGCGACCGCGCGCGTGCGGGATCCGATTTACCGGATCTGCCGATGATCGACTCGCTGAAGTTGCCTGGGTCAGGCGCGGGTACCGCCTTGCGTGTGTTCGTAGATCGCGTCGACGAGGCTCGGCCATAGCGCTGGTGGCCTGTCGTGCCCCATGTCTTCGAGAAGGAGGAACCGGGCTCCGGGCGCCAGTTCGGCTGTTCGTCGTCCGCCGCTGGGGTCGAAGGCGGTGTCGTCTTGGCCGTGGATGACGAGTGTCGGGACCTGCAAGGTCCGGAGGGCGTCGGCGCGTGAGCCGTCGAGGATCATGGCGGCTAGTTGCCGGGGTATGCCGGCCGGGTAGTAGGAGCGGTCGTAGCTGGCGGCGGCCAGGGCTCGTAGCGCTGCGGGATCGCGGTATCGGCGTGAGGCCCAGACGAGGTCGCGCTCGGCTGCGGCGATGTAGCCGTCGCGGTCGGCTGGCCGCGGGGAGAGCAGGACCTGCTGCGCCTCCGGGGTGGGTTGGCCGTACTCAGGCTCCCCTGTCGAGGACGACATCGAGGTCAGCGACAGCACGCGATCGGGGAACTCGATCGCGGTCTTTTGCGCGATCATGCCGCCCATGGAGGAGCCCACGACGTGTGCGCGGTCGATGCCGAGCTCGTCCAGGAGGCTGATGGCGTCGACGGCCATGTCGCGCAGCGTGTACGGCGCCATCGCCCGGGCGCGGTCGAAGTCGCCGGCGGTGAGGGCGCCGATGAGCTCGGTCAGGTCCACGGGGCTGTCGTCATGCTTGGTCGACAGTCCGCAGTCGCGGTTGTCGTAGCGGATCACGTGACGGCCAGTGGCAGCCAGCAGCCGACAGAACTCGGAGTCCCAGCCGAGAAGCTGGGTGCCGAACCCCATCACCAGCAAGACCGCCGGAGCGGCCGGATCCCCGAACGTGTCGTACTCCAGCTCGATGCCGCTGCTCGTCGTGACGCGCACAGCGTCCTCCCACTTCTCGTCCTTCACTCAACATGTCTCAACTTACATGTCCAGTACGATATGTAAGATTCGACATGGACGGGTAGGTTTCTGCCATGTCTTTGCGCCATGCGGTCCTCGGACTGCTCGCTCGTCGCCCGTCGACCGGCTACGAGCTGACCCGGACCTTTGACCGGTCCCTGCGGACGTCCTGGCAGGCGAGCCACAGCCAGATCTACCCCGAGCTCGCCAAGCTGGAGGCGGCTGACCTCGTGGAGATCGTCGGACATGGCGCCCGGCGCAGCAAGACCTATGCGATCACGACCGCCGGCCGCGCCGAGCTGCGTCGCTGGCTGGTCGAGGCCACACCCGACCGGTCGCAACGCAACGAGAGCGGCCTGAGGCTGTTCCTCACCCCACTCCTGGACCCAGCCGACAGGCGCGCCACCTACCAGCGAGATCTCGCCCAGGTCGAGCAGGACCTCGCCGCGTTGGCCGAACTGCGCACCGCCGCTGGCAGCGCAGCCGACCAGGAGGTGTTCGTACCTCAGATCGAGCTCGGCATCCGCATCGACCACGTTCTCAAGGACTGGTTGCGAGAACAGATCGCGGCAGCCGCCACCGACGATCCGGACAACCCGGACAGCCCTGAAGGTTCGGAGCGATGACGGCACGGACCTCCCGGGTTCAGGCGACCGGTCAGTTCGCAGACCTCACCCCAGCCCTCAAGCGCCGACTGCTCGACGAGCAGGCAGACCACGACGTGCTCATCTCCGCGTTCACACCCGCGGGGACGTTCACCTACACGCCGTCCCTGACCCGCTTCACCCTGCGCTACCTCCTCGAAGTCGAGGACGACTCGGCGGTAGAGGCAGATGCTGCCGCGCTCGTCGAAGGCGAGCTGTTGGCCGCTGACTTCCTCGAGTCACGCGGCCTCACTCACAAGCCGCTCACCGTCTCAGCCGTCTGCCTGCAGAACGTGAAGGTCAAGCGCCGCCGCTGAAGCATCTTCTCCAACGGAGGCGCTGTGACATGGCAAGCCGAGCGGCTGCGGACAGCGGGCCTCCACCTGGACACGAAGCTGACCGAGGGAGGGATGCCACAGAGGCAAACGCCGGATCTGCCGCGTTCCGCGGGGTTCCTATCGGCGAGGTCTCACGCCGCTGCCTCAACCCTGCGCTGGCGGGCCGACTCACGTGACAGGTGGCGCAATGTCGTTGCGATGCAGGCCACCTGGAGCCAACCGGTCGCCGAGGTGGTGGTGTTCTCGAACGACTTCGCAAGGCGGCGACAGCGGCCGAGGCGACCGTGAGCGACCTCCACGCGCCAGGCGTGCCGGATGGGGCGGAAGACCGGCTGTTTGTCGTCCCACCCGACCCGACGAAACTCGACGCCGTGGTCCCGACTGAGCAGGCGGGCTGCGGCAGCGGTGACTCCTCGGTCCACCAGGACTAGCTCAAGGCGGCCGGCGAGGCCCTGCTGCTCAAGGTGCTCCAGCATCACCGCGCTGGCCTGGTTCTCGTGGGTTGAGGCGGGCACGACCAGCGCCCCCACCGGAAGGCCAGTCACATCGACGGCCACGATGCGCTTGGCGCCCTTGGTGCGGCCGTACGGTCCACCTCGGTCGTGGAACGTGGCTCCGCCGTTCGAGGCGCCGCGGGCAAGGTGAGTGTCAATGACGATCATCGAGGGAGTCTCCTCGGCGCGCCCGGCGGCCTCGCGGGCGGCCGAGTGCAACGCCGTCAGTGCACGTGCCCAGGTGTCGTTGCGGGTCCAGCGGCGGAACTGCGACCACACCCGCGTCCAGGGTCCGAACGACTCGGGCAGGTAGCGCCACTGGCATCCGGTCTGGGCGATGTAGAGCATCGCGTCCACGACGCGGCGCAGGTCATCGGCGTGCTTGCGGCCGCGCTTGCCCGCCGCGTTGAACACCGGCTCCAGCAGCTTCCACTGCTCGTCGGTCAGGTCACTTGGGTACGCCATACCTCGCACGGTGACGACCCGGCTCGTCCCGGCAATAGGGACACGCTCAGTAAGACCTGCTCATTGCACCAAGGTCCCACGGGGGGGCTTGGTTGTCTGTCACAGTGCCTGGTAGGTAACGAGATACGGGGCAGCACCTGCCAGACCTGTCTGGACTCCGGAAGGAACCACCACCATGATCACTCGACAGCCCTCGCGGATTGCCGCGGCCGTGGCGCTGGCCTGCGCAGGACTATTGGTGCTGACTGCGTCCAGCATCTCCGTGGCACCTTCGGCCTCAGCCGCCACGACAGTCGTGGCACGCATCGGCTCTCATGGTCCGGTGGTCGTGATCATCCAGCGAGCTGTCCACGCGAGTCCGGACGGGATCTACGGCCCGAGGACCGCGGCGGCGGTCACGATCTGGCAGCGGTCGCACCACCTCACTGCTACCGGCGTCGTGGACTCGCTCACCTGGTCGAAGATGAGTCCGGTGGCACCTGTGGCAAGTCCGCAGCTCGCAGGCAACGACGTCTCTTGGCCGCAGTGCCCCAAGGGCCTCGGGATCCCGTCCCGTCCGACCGAGGGGAAGGCGATGCCTCCGGCCACAGCGTCTTTCGTGGTCATCGGCCTGACCAACGGGCCCGGGTTCTATCCCAACCCGTGCCTGGCCACACAGACGGAATGGGCCACGTCACATCACGTCTACACCGCTGTCTACGCGATGATGACCTATCCGACACCCGTGCAGATCGCCACTCATGGACTCGAGGGTCCAGACACGGGCCTCGGCTTGTTGGCGAGACTGGCCAACACGGGTTACGCCCAGGCGCAGTTCAACGTCGCATCGATGCGTGAGGCGGGACTGGTCTCACCCTTTGTCTGGCTCGACGTGGAGTCCTACCGGGTCGCTCCCTGGTCGAAGAGCATGGCCCGCAACAAGGCGGTCCTGGACGGGGCTCTGCGTGGGTACCGGGCGGCCGGGCTCAAGGTTGGCGTCTACTCCAACCCGTACCTGTGGAAGGGCGTGGTCGGATCGGCCAGGTATGGTCTGCCCGAGTGGCGTACTGCCGGGCCGCGGTCCAAGAGCGTCGCGCAGGACCGATGCTCCGGCCCCTCCTTCCAGGGCGGGCCCGCTGTCCTGTCGCAGTGGACGACCAGGCCCGCCGACTACGACATCACCTGCCCGGGCTACAGCACCCCGTCGGCGTTGGCCGCGTACTTCCACAAGTACTGACCTCGGCGGGCGCTAGCCGCGGCGTGAGAACCACTGGCGCACCACGATGCGAGCATCTCGCAACGGCGCCCGAACTCTCCAGGCGAGGTTGGCTCCGGCTGAGTGGAGCTGGGCCAGACCCATGCTGGGCCACAAGGCTGCCCGGAGTCGGTCACTGACACGCCGGGTGGCCGCCGCGGTCCTGACCACCTGACGTGCGTCGTCAGCCAGGCCGTCGGTGGCGGGAGCTGACCCCGCATAACGCGAGAGCTCGAGAGTGCGCAACGTCCTGCCCAGGGCCTGGGACGCCTCGCCAACAAGGAGCGCCTCATGGTCGTAGTAGGCGCGCAGCTGCCGCGGGGTTTGACTGGGCTCCGGCGCGATCCCGAGATCGCTCAGCGATGACGTCAGGAAATGCCACTCGACCTCCACCCGCTGGGCGGACGTCCGCGCAGCGAGGAGGTCGCGTCGACGCCGCCACCGCGCCGCCGTGGGCACGACCGAGGATCCGAACAGACCGACCAGCACTCCGAACAGGACCGCTCCCCATCCGTGCGTCATCCACCGGAACACCGAGGTCGGGCTCAGACCGGTGTCGCGGCTCGCTCCGCCTGACGACAACGGATCGCGCAGGTCCCTCGACGCGGTCTTGCGCGGAGCCGGTGCCGTCTTCTCGACCGCGGGGCGACCGCCACCCGACGTCCCGCCGGGCGTCGCAACAGTGGCGTAGGCGGGGGCTGCCGCTCTCGACGCCGTCGGCTCGAACCTGGTCCAGCCGAGACCGTCGAGGTACAGCTCCGGCCACGCGTGGGCGTCAGACGCGGTCACGGTCCAGACGCCTTTGGATCGGGTCCCGGGAAGAAAACCGAGGTCCATGCGGGCGGGTATGCCGGCGGCTCGCGCCATCATCACCATGGCCGTGGCGAACTGGACGCAGTAGCCGCGCTTGGTGACCAGGAAGTTCGTCAGCGGGTCGAACCCCGCATTGTTCCCGGAAGGGTCCTTGGCCGGGGGCGCCAGAGTCAGGGAGTAGGTGAAACCGCCACCTTCACGCAGGTACTGCTGGATGGCCATCGCCTTGGCGTACTCCGAGGTCTTGCCGGTCGTGAGTCGCTGGGACAGGGACATGACGAACCCGGCGGACGGCCCGTCAAGCCTCAGGTCCTCGGCGAACGCGAGACGATCGCGGTCACTGATGGGCGGGATGTTCGCCAGCATCGTCGGGGTGGGCTCCAGACGCCAGTAGGACGCTGAGTACGAGTCGGGGCGCGCGGCAGCTCTGACGCTCTGGCTGAGGTCGTCCGACCCCCACGCGACGCCCTTGAGGTCTGCTGAGATCAGCGGATAGGGCATCGCGAGGTTGGGCTGGTTGAGCAGGTTGTCG
>JAYSQH010000385.1:0-3162 GCA_043721655.1 Phycicoccus sp.
TGATCATCTCCGCCATGGTCTGTGGAATCGCGACTTATCACTACTTCCGAATCTTCGACAACTTCAAGCAGAGTTACCCTCCGGGCGCCACTGCCGTCAACCCGCACCTACTCTCCAGCGTCCAGTTCAATGAGGCCTATCGCTACGTCGACTGGCTCCTGACCGTGCCACTTCTGTTGGTCGAGACAATCGCCGTGATGGCCCTGGCCCGCGGCGTTTCCAAGCGGTTGCTGACCAAGTTGGTGCCAGCGGCAACCTTGATGATCCTCTTGGGCTACCCCGGCGAGATGACGTTGGAAGCGGGCCCGAGGCTTATCTGGGGCGTGCTCGGAACTCTGCCGTTCCTCTACCTCGTCTACGTACTGTTTGTTGAGCTCACTCGCTCACTGGAGGGCAAGCCCGCGGCCGTACGTCACCAGATCTCGACCCTACGGTTGATCCTGGTGGGGACCTGGACGGTCTACCCGATCGCTTACATGTTCCCGGTGATCGGTGGAGAGTTCTTCGGCGGGGCCGGTGGGTTCGTCCTGCGCCAAGCCGGCTACTCCGTTGCCGACATCCTGGCAAAGGCAGGGTTCGCCCTTTTGATCTATCGTCTCGCTCGCACTCAGAGCATCCTCGACGATCCCGCGGCATACGACGATCAAGAAACAACGCCAACCTCGGTGGCCGTCCCACAGGGTGTGAGGTCAGCGGCCTGACCCCGGTCCGCGTGACCTGCGTGTCCTCGGCTGGCGAGTGGCGCGCACGTGGGTGACCGGGTCGGCCAATCGGCCCGGTCACCATTTTTCACCTTCACCGCGCGGCTCGACGTTGTGACCGTGGGGATTTGAGGAGCAGGACGCAGAGTGCGTCGGTGGTCCAAGCAACGTACCGGCCGGCAGTCCAGCCACGTGCCTCGGCCTGCGCCACCCGGTCGAGGGTCGCGGCTCGAGCGCTGATCACGGCGACGTTGGCGACGAACAGCTCGATGGCCCGCTGGCCATCGGTGGTCCGGCCAGCACGGCGGCGTGGACCCGACTTTCCTCACGCAACTTTCCTCACGCATTACGGTGCGGACGTTTCCCCTGCCCGTCCGCCATACGCGTCTGCCCAGGTCACTGGATTCGGGACCTGATCGGCGTTTCTCTGGCCAGAGGATGGTGGCTCACGCCGGATGACTGGGGCATGGACGCAGTTTTCCTGATTGTCATCGTGGAAACGCGTTTGCACCACGTGAGGTGAGATGACCCACACGTCCGAATTGGGAGGTTTCTCCGGTCCAGGTGGTAAAAATGCCTCTACCTATTGAACCTGTTTGAACCGTGAATATGAAAATTTGGGTGGACAAGGCATGAGTATGTTCTGCTTCCAATGTCAGGAAACGACCAAGGGCACCGCCTGTGTGACCAAGGGAATCTGCGGCAAGACCGAGGACGTCGCGAGGCTGCAAGACCTGCTGATCTACACGCTCAAGGGGATCGCGGTCCTTGCAACCGCGGCCCGGCAGCTGGGGGTTTCGGGCAAAGAGGTTGACGAGTTCATCATGGAGAGCCTGTTCAGCACCATCACGAATGCCAACTTCGACGCCAAGTACTTCGTCACCCGGGTCGAGGAAGGACTCAACCTGCGTGAGGACCTCAGGAAGGACATCCTGAGAGCCGGCGGCACGATCCCGGCGAACCTGCACGACGCCACCACCTGGGTGACTCCCGTGGTCGGGTTCGACCACAAGGCGGCCCTGGTTGGACTCCTGGCCACCAAGAACGAGGATGTCCGCTCGCTGCGAGAGCTGCTCACCTACGGCGTCAAGGGAATTGCCGCCTATGCCGAGCATGCGTACGCCCTGGAGTATGAGGACAAGGGCATCTTCGCGTTCATCGAGAAAGCCCTGGCCGCCACTCTGGACGACAGCCTCAGCACCGATGATCTGGTCGCACTGGTTTTGGAGGCCGGGAAGTTCGGCGTTGACGTGATGGCCCTGCTCGACACGGCCAACACCACGTCCTATGGCGACCCCGAGCTCACCACCGTGAACATCGGGGTGCGGGCAAACCCGGCCATCCTGATCAGCGGTCACGATCTGAAAGACCTCGAAGAGCTGCTGGCGCAGACCCAGGGAACCGGCGTTGACGTCTACACGCACGGCGAGATGCTCCCGGCCCACTACTACCCCGGCTTCAAGAAGTACGAGAACCTGGTGGGCAACTACGGCAACGCCTGGCACCGCCAGCATGCCGAGTTCGACTCGTTCAACGGCGTGGTCTTCCTGACCACCAACTGCCTCATCCCTCCGAAAGACAGCTACAAAGACCGGCTGTATACGACGGGAGTTGTCGGCTTCGATGGCGTCAAGCACATTGCCGACCGGGCCGACGGCCAGGCCAAGGACTTCTCGGACCTGATCGCACACGCCAAGACCCGCCCGCCACCCACCGAGATCGAGACCGGTGAGCTGGTCGGCGGCTTTGCCCACCACCAGGTCCTGGCACTTGCCGACAAGGTGGTCGACGCGGTCAAGTCAGGCGCGATCAGGCAGTTCTTCGTCATGGCAGGCTGCGACGGCCGCACCAAGGATCGCGACTACTACAGCGACTTTGCCCAGGCCCTGCCGAGCGACACGGTGATCCTGACGGCGGGCTGCGCGAAGTACCGGTACAACAAGCTGGAGCTGGGAGATATCGGCGGCATCCCGCGAGTCCTTGATGCGGGACAGTGCAACGACTCCTACTCGCTCGTGGTGATCGCCCTGAAGCTGAAGGAGGTCTTCGGCCTGGACGACATCAACGCGCTGCCCATCTCCTACAACATCGCCTGGTATGAGCAGAAGGCTGTCATCGTCCTGCTCGCCCTGCTGCACCTGGGCGTGAAGGACATTCATCTTGGACCGACACTGCCGGGCTTCCTGTCCCCCAACGTGGTCAAGGTCTTGGTCGACAACTTCGGAATCGCAGGCATCACCACAGCCGAAAGCGACCTTGCAATGTTTCTGGCGTCCTAGCGCCGCACCACGAGGCCGGCACCGATCGGCATACGGCTCAGGCCTTGTCGCTTCCGTCCTTGTTCATCCAGGACGGAGGCGGCGGCGTATGCCCGGCAAAGGAGGATCCGTGATCGGCGCATCAAAAGCGCGCTCCCGCGCCATTGAGTGCTCCCCGTACTGTTGCCCGAGCCGGTTCACCC
>JAYSQH010000386.1:0-5198 GCA_043721655.1 Phycicoccus sp.
GGGTCATCGCTGACCGACGCCGAGAGCATCAAGCGCGTCGCGCGGCGGATCGTCGAGACGCGCAAGGCCGGCAACGAGGTCTGCGTCGTGGTCTCCGCCATGGGCGACACGACCGACGAGCTGCTCGCGCTTGCTGAGCAGGTGAGCCCGCTGCCTCCCGGCCGGGAGATGGACATGCTGCTGACCGCTGGCGAGCGCATCTCGATGGCGCTGTTGGCCATGGCCATCGCCAACCTCGGCCTGACCGCTCGCTCGTTCACCGGGTCCCAGGCCGGGGTCATCACCGACTCCACCCACGGCAAGGCGCGCATCATTGACGTGACACCAGGGCGGATCAGGGGCGCGCTGGACAACGGCGACATTGCGATCGTGGCCGGCTTCCAGGGCGTCAGCCAGGACAGCAAGGACATCACGACGCTTGGCCGTGGCGGCTCGGACACGACAGCGGTGGCGCTCGCGGCGGCACTCAAGGCGGACGTCTGCGAGATCTACACCGACGTCGACGGTGTGTTCACCGCCGACCCGAGGATCGTTCCCACTGCCAGACGGATCGCTCGGCTCTCTAATGAAGAGATGCTCGAGATGGCGGCCGCCGGAGCCAAGATCCTGCATCTGAGATGCGTCGAGTACGCCCGACGGTTCGACATGCCGATCCACGTGCGGTCCTCGTTCTCATACCGCGAGGGCACCCTGATCGTCACCCAACCCGAAGGAGAAGGAGCCACCGTGGAAGCCCCGATCATTGCCGGCGTCGCGCACGACCGTAGCGAAGCCAAGATCACCGTCGTCGGCGTGCCCGACCACCCCGGAATGGCGGCCCAGATCTTCCAGGCTGTCGCTGATGCCGAGATCAACATCGACATGATCGTCCAGAACGTCTCGGCGGTGGAGACAGGTCTGACAGACATCTCCTTCACGCTGCCCAAGACCGACGGCACGGTGGGTGTCCAGGCGCTCAAGCGGATCCAGCCGGTGGTTGGCTTCAACTCCCTGCTGTATGACGACCACATCGGCAAGCTCTCGCTCGTCGGTGCCGGAATGCGCTCGCACCCCGGTGTTTCCGCTACCTTCTTCAAGGCGCTGGCCACGGCCGGCATCAATATAGAGATGATCTCCACCTCGGAGATCCGCGTCTCGGTCATCACCCGGGACGACCAGCTCGACGAAGCCGTGCGGGCCGTGCATACCGCGTTCGGTCTTGACTCCTCGGACGGCGAGGCAGTGGTCTACGGAGGAACTGGACGATGAGTATTCGCAAGCCCACCCTGGCTGTTGTCGGCGCGACTGGCGCGGTTGGCACCGTCATGCTCAGCATCCTGAGCCAGCGTGAGGACGTCTGGGGCGAGATCCGGCTGGTCGCCTCTGAACGCTCCGCCGGAAAGGTCCTCAAGGTCCGGGGTGAGGACGTGGTGGTCCAGGCGCTGACCCCCGAGGTCTTTGACGGCGTCGACGTCGCGATGTTCGATGTCCCCGACGAGGTCGCGGCGCAGTGGGCGCCGATCGCGGTGTCGCACGGGGTGGTGGTTGTCGACAACTCCGGTGCCTTCCGGATGGACCCGGACGTGCCGCTGGTCGTGCCCGAGGTCAATCCTGCTCAGGTTCGCAACCGGCCCAAGGGGATCATCAGCAACCCCAACTGCACGACGCTGACCATGATGGACGCCCTGGGTGCGCTTCATTCGGGCTGGGGTCTCAAGGAGCTTGTGGTCGCCTCCTACCAGGCCGCCTCGGGTGCCGGCCAGCAAGGCATCGAACGCCTCTACGACGAGATGTCGGTGCTGTCGGGCAAGCGCGAGGCCGGCCAGCATGCGGGCGACGTGCGGGCGACGATCAGCGAGAAGCTCAGCGATGACTCCCCGTTCCCCGCGCCGCTTGCCCTCAACGTGGTGCCGTGGGCCGGTTCCCTGAAGGACGGTGGCTGGAGCTCGGAAGAGCTCAAGGTCCGCAACGAGTCCCGCAAGATCCTCAACATCCCTGACCTCAAGGTCTCGGCCACCTGCGTGCGCGTCCCTGTGGTCACGACCCACTCGCTCGCGGTGCATGCCGTCTTCCAGAAGCCGTTGACCGCGGATGACGCTCGTCAGGCTCTCGTCGAGGCCCCCTCCGTCGTGGTCCTGGACGACCCCGAGGCCGGTGAGTGGCCGACCCCGGCCGACGTCGTGGGGTCGGACCCGACGTTCGTCGGGCGCATCCGTCAGGCGCTCGACTTCCCCAACACCATCGAGCTGTTCATCTGCGGCGACAACCTGCGCAAGGGCGCCGCTCTCAACACCGCGCAGATCGCCGAGCTGCTGGCCAAGGAGCTCACGACCGGCGCCCCCGACCAAGACTGATCAGACCGATCCGGCGTCTCTCCCGACTCTGGTGAATGTCAGCGGACGAGATGGACGACTGCGGCCAGACCAGGCCCGGATGGGTTGTCCTGCAACGAGATCGACCCATCCGCACGACGGAGCAGCTCGCGAACGATGGCCAGGCCGAGTCCCGTGCCTCCGGCGTCCCGGTCCCGGGCGTCGTCCAGCCGGGCGAACCTTGCGAACACCCGCTCTCGTTCATGGGCCGGTATGCCGGGCCCGTCATCTGTGACGGTCAGCAGCGCGCGTCCGCCCTCGGCGCGCACTGCCAGAGAGACTGCCGACCCGGCATGCCGGACGGCGTTGTCGACCAGGTTGGCCAGCACTCGACGCAGCTCCTCAGGATTGGCTCTCGCGTGCACTGCCGGTCCGGCGGCGACGGTCACCGGCACTCGGGCACCGGCATACCGGTTGGCAGTTGCGAACAAGAGGGCTCTGACATCGAGCGACTCGCGCGCGGGCGGGTGGTTGGCATCGTTTCCTACACGTGCGAGCAGCAACAGGTCCTCGACCAGGGCGGACAGGCGGGCCACGTCGGTCAGCAGGTCGGCGGCTAGTTCACCGCCCTCACCCAGATGCTGGGCTACCTCGAGCTGGGTGCGCATGCTGGCCAGGGGACTGCGCAGCTCGTGGGCGGCATCGGCCACGAAGGCGCGCTGTCGTGCCCGGGCTGCGGCCAGCCGGTCGAGCATGTCGTTGAGGGTGAGCGCCAAGGCGCGGATCTCGTCGGACGACTGAGGGACCGCCAACCGCTCGTCCTGGTCGCTGCCGCTGATCCGCGCCGCCCCCGAGCGCAACGTCTCAACCGGCCGCAAGGTCCAGCCGATGACCCGCCAGGCGATCAGCGCCATGATGACGACCAGTGGGGGGTAGGTGACCAGCAAGGTGGCCCCCAGGACCCGCTGGCTCTCCTCGATGTCGCTGACCGGGGCGGCCACGATGACACTGCGGGTGGCGGATGGCTGGCCGGCTCGGACAGCGATGACGCGTAGGTTGCCGGACAGACCCGCCCTCGCTCCTGGGATCGAGATCCGTTCTCCTGCAAGGGCTTTGACCAGCTCAGACGAGCGCAACAAAGGCGTGAGGCGATCGGCGCCCACTGACGTGCTGATCATCGCACCCGAGCTGTCGACGACCTGCACGACCTGGGATCCTGAGACTGGCAGAGGGTCGGGCACCGTGTTCGAGTCCACCATCGCGGCGACGGCGCGAGCGCTGGCCAGCGCGCTGTCGTCCACCGTGCGGTTAACCGTGACGGTCAACACGGCATACAGGATGAGACTGCCGAGCGCGAGGGCCAGTGCCACTCCGGTGACACCCACGGCCATGAGCCGGGCGCGCAGGCTACGTCCAGGTGCGCTGCGACCGGAGAGGCCCCCCGTGTTCTGGCGATCACTCATGGGACAAGTCGGTAGCCTGCTCCGCGCACGGTCCGCACCACGTCACGTCCGACCTTGCGTCGGAGGTAGCCGACGTAGACCTCGACGGCGTTGGGGTCGGTGTCCTGGGCCGCGTCCCAGACACTGTCAAGCAGCTCGGTCTTGCTGATCACGCGGTCGGGGTGCCGGAGGAAATACTCCAGCAGGGCGTATTCGCGCGGGGTGAGGGCGACGGGGACCTGGTCGAGGGTGACCTCGTGGGTTGCCGGATCAAGGGTGATGTCACCGGCCGACAGGATTGCGGGACGGGCCGGCAGGTTGCGCCGGACCAGCGCGCGGAGCCGGGCCAGCAGCACCACGAAGGAGAAGGGCTTGGTGAGGTAGTCGTCGGCCCCGTAGTCCAGCCCGTCGGCCTGGTCGTACTCACCGTCTTTGGCCGAGAGCATCAGGACCGGCACCCAGTTCGCCTCATTGCGCAGGGTTCGGACCACGTTGTAGCCCGACAGTCCCGGAAGCATCACGTCGAGCACCACCGCGTCGTATCCACCGTGCCGCGCAGCTTCGAGGCCCGCGGGCCCATCCGCGGCGAGGTCTACAAGGAACCCCTCAGCGGTCAGCCCACGACGTAGCGCCGCACCAAGGCGGGGCTCATCCTCGACCACGAGTAGTCGCACGGCACCCAGCCTGTCACGGCGCTCTGAGGCTTGCAGCGGTTCTCAGTTGGCTCACAGCCGGGCGGGTAGAAGATGGAGCCATGAGCATCTTCGAACGCAAGCCGGCCCTGCGGTGGGCGGTCCCAGCGGTGACTGCGGTGGCGCTTGTTGGCGGGGGGTCTGCGATCGGGGGTCTGCGCGCGACGGCCGACGAAGGGCTGCCGGCCAGGACCGCGGCGCAGCTGTTGGTGGATGTGCAGCAGGCACGCCTTGACGGGCTGTCCGGAACCGTGATTCAGAAGTCAGATCTTGGTCTCCCGGATCTGCCCATCGCCGGTGCCTCGGGTGGGACGGGCAGCTCCGACCTGACGTCCCTGATATCGGGCACGCACACGATGCGGGTCTGGTTCGCCGGTCCCGACAAGGCGCGGATGGCCCTGCTGGGGACTCTGGGCGAGTCCGACGTGATCCGCAACGGTCAGGACGTCTGGGTCTGGGCCAGCCAGGGCAAGACGGCCAAGCACTACGTGCTCCCCGCCCATGACGCTGCGGGCAAGGCCGCTATCGCGCCTGCCGTGCCGAGCCCCTCCGACCTGCCTACCTCACCGCAGGATGCAGCTGAGAAGGCGCTCGCCGCGATCACTCCGAGCACAGAGGTGACGACCAGCGGTACGGCGACGGTGGCGGGGCACTCCGCCTACGAGCTGGTGCTCACACCCAAGGAGGCGACGTCGCTGGTGGCGCAGGTGCGGGTGGCGATTGATGGCACCGAGCACGTGCCGCTGCGCGTACGGGTTTTCGCCAAGAACGTG
>JAYSQH010000387.1:0-3212 GCA_043721655.1 Phycicoccus sp.
GGCATGTCGCTGCTGGACACCATCGACGGCTCGTTCATGAACTTCGCCTATGGCTGGGCGTTCTCCAAGCCGATCCGCAAGATCTACTACAACATCACCGTTACGGCGTTGTCCGTCGCCGTCGCCCTGCTGATCGGTGGCATCGAGCTGATCTCGATCCTCACCCAGAAACTCGACATCACCACAGGGGTCCTGGCCGAGATCGGTTCGGTCGACCTCAACAGCGTGGGCTACTGGATCGTGGGCCTGTTCGTGTTCACCTGGGCGGTTGCGCTGGCAGTGTGGCGTTTCGGCCGCATCGAGCAACGCTGGGACTCCAACGTCGGCACCTGACCCGAACACCCGTCATACAGCATCCGAACACCGCGGCGGCACCAATTCTGGCCCCCGGAGGGGTCCAGACGGTGCCGCCGCGGTGTTCGGTCGGGGCTTTGAGGTTGGGGCTTTGAGGTTGGGGCGTGGGGTTGGCGGTTAGACGTCGCCGCCCAGATCACCGTGCGGAACCGGGTGACCGAGACGGCCGGCGTTGTGGTCCTCGAAGGCCTGCATCAGCTCGGCGCGGGTGTTCATCACGAACGGCCCAGCCCAGGCGATCGGCTCACGGATGGGCGCACCGCCGAGAATGACGACGTCAAGTCCTGCGGTGTGACGCGCCTGCTGCGACCGGGCGGCCGACAGCCTCAGCGCATCGCCACGACCGAGGACGGCCAGCTGACCGGCGCCGATCGGCGACTGGCTCGGGCCAACGAAACCGTCACCGCTCATGACATAGACCAGCGCGTTGAAGTCCGGGCGCCACGGCAGCTCGAGCTCGGCGCCGGGCGCAATCGTCGCGTGAACCATGGACATCGGGGTGTGCGTCGAGCCCGGGCCGGCATGACCGGCAACGTCGCCGGCGATGACGCGCACGAGCGAGCCGCCATCGGGAGAGCTGAGCATGGCCACCGCGCTGGAGCGCAGGTCCTGGTAGCGCGGGGCGATCAGCTTGTCGCTCTTGGGCAGGTTGACCCACAGCTGGAACCCGTGGAACAAGCCGCCCGAGACCACCAGATGCTCCGGCGGGGCCTCGATGTGCAAGATCCCGCTGCCGGCAGTCATCCACTGGGTGTCGCCGTTGGTGATCGTGCCGCCGCCACCGAAGGAGTCCTGGTGGTCGAAGATCCCGTCGATGATGTAGGTGACGGTCTCGAAGCCGCGGTGCGGGTGCCACGGGGTGCCCTTGGGCTCACCCGGTGCGTAGTCGACCTCGCCCATCTCGTCCAGGTGGATGAAGGGGTCAAGCAGCTTCAGGTCCACCCCGGCGAACGCCCTCTTGACCGGGAACCCCAGGCCCTCGAAGGCCGACGGCGCGCTGGTGATCGACACCACCGGGCGATGTATGACGTCGGCCGGCAGGGCGGGCACGCGCGGAAGAACGGTCAGGTCAGGAACGGTGACGGCAGGCACGGCATACTCCCTTGGTCGTTTCGCTTTCAACTACCTCTGAAAACGTCCAGACTGCACCACACATTCCCGGCCTCAGGACGGTTCGATCACCGCGATGGAGTCGCCCTCGTTGACCACGTCCCCCTCGTTGACCGTCATCTCCTTGACGACGCCGGCGACCTCGGCCGGCACCGGGATCTCCATCTTCATCGACTCCAGGATCACGAGCGTGTCGTTGGGCTCGACGATGTCCCCCGCGCTGGCCACCACCTTCCAGACGCTGGCAACCATTTCCGCCATGACGACGTGGCTCATGCCAACTCCTTTGGTTCGGGGTCCTTCGAGGTGTCGCACGAGGTATCGTCGCCGAGATGACGACGATGGGGCAACAGCGCGCACGAGCACCCAAGGTTACCGTGGTCGCGCTGCTTGCCGGTGCCGCAGTGGCTGTCATGCTCGGGGTCTTCGGCAGTCAGCACCAGCCGACAGGTCAGGCGACGACGACGCTCGGTTTCGGCAGCCTCATCGCGATGAAGGTCTGGCTCGGTTCCATCGCCGGTGTCCTGGCCCTGGGGCAGCTCATCTCGGCGTTGTGGATGTACGGCAAGCTCGGACGCCCAGCCCCGAAGGCTGTGAGTCTCATCCATCGCTTCTCTGGAACCACAGCCGTCCTCGTCAGCCTCCCCGTCGCCTACAGCTGCCTCTGGGCGTTGGGGTTCCAGACCTCCAGCACGAGGGTGCTGATCCATTCGCTGCTCGGCTGCGTCTTCTACGGCGCATTCGTCACGAAAATCATTGCCCTGCATACGAAGTCGAGCCCCGGCTGGCTGCTGCCGCTCGCGGGTGGACTCTTGGTTTCGGCGCTCGTCGGCGTCGTGCTCGCATCGTCGGTCTGGTATCTGAGCACCGTCGGCGTCCCGGCTGGCGCCGGCGGCTATTGAGCGGCGGCTAGTACTGACAGTGCCCGCGAGATGTGGAAGGCGCTCTTTGCGTCAGCCGGTGTAGCGGTAGCCGGTCGGCTCACCCGCGCCGAGGTCGACGATTGCCGCCACGGGGCCACCGCCGTCGGGACCCTGGTGGGCGGCCGACACCGAGACGAAGACCGCGGGGTCGCCGGTGACCGAGGCCGTGACGCCGCCGACCGCCGACTTGATCTGGCGGTGCCAGTGCACATCGGAGTCGTCGAGCATCGCGTTGCGACGTCCATGAACCATGCCGTCCTGGCTGACCTCGCACTTAAGGAACACGTTGACCAACCGGCCCTCGAGGTCGCTGCTGCGCGGACGATCCGGCAGATCGAGACCGGCGTCCTTGATCGCTGACCAGATGCCGTCGGCGTCCAGCGCGTCCTGCATGACGCCGTGACCAATGCGATAGCGGCCGCCGACGCCGCGGGCGTTGCCCACAACGACGACCTGCGCCTGGTCGAGCTCGACGCCCGACGAACAACTGGCGACGGCGGAGTAGAGCTCGCGGTTGTGCATGATGTCGGCGTCGGCGGGCATGTCGATCTCGCCGAGGGCGACCGCGATGCCCAGGCCGGTGGTGCCGTTGGACAGGTCCATGGACTCGTGGGTGTGCTCGGTCCACACGCTCTTGCCGCGCGACTTGGCGTCTCGAATCGTGTGGATGGTCAGCAGGGGTGTCTTGGTCTGGACGTAGTGGACGTCGGCCGGGTCGGAGATGCCGGCCCGCGCCATGGCGACCTTGACGGCGTCGGCAACCTTGGTGACCATGCCGACGTAGCCGATCTCCTCGGGCAGAATCGGCTCACTCATCGCAAAGCC
>JAYSQH010000388.1:0-2457 GCA_043721655.1 Phycicoccus sp.
CAGCTGCGGGTTCTTCTCGGACCCGCGCCAGTAGGCCGCGGCCGAGCGCATCAGCTTGAATGCGTTGCCCAACACCTTGGTCGTCGGCACGTGCGGGCCCCGGCACAGGTCGCCCCAGGCGCGTTCTCCGTCACGTCGGATGTTGTCGTAGATCGTGAGCTCGCCTGCGCCCACCTCGACGTCAGCACCGTCGGCTGCCTCAGAGGCTCCGCCCTTCAGCTCGATCAGCTCGCACTTGTAGGGCTCGCTGGCCAGCTCCTCGCGGGCGGCGTCGTCGGTGACGACACGGCGTACAAAGGTCTGGCCCTCGTTGATAATCTTCTGCATCGCCTTCTCGAGGGCCTTGAGGTCCTCGGGGGTGAACGGCTCCTCGACGTCGAAGTCGTAGTAGAAGCCGTCTCGAATCGGCGGGCCGATGCCCAGCGTGGCCTTGGGGTTGATCTGCTGGACGGCCTGGGCGAGCACGTGCGCGGCGGAGTGACGGAGAACGGCCAGGCCCTCGTCGCTGTCGACTCCCACGGGCTCGACGACATCGCCGTCGGACAGGATGTGTGCCAGGTCGCGCAGCTCGTTATTGACCCTCGCCACAAGGGCTTTGTCCGGGGTGAGTGTGGTGTCCTCGGCGAACAGGTCAGCAGCCGTCGTCCCCGCCGCAACCGATCGCTTGCTTCCAGCGATGGACACGATGATGTCGGACGACGACAAAGACACGACAGACTCCTACGGCTTGATGCGGTATGCCGCCCGGCTGGGCGGCGACGGTCGGTCACCTGCGCGAGGTGGCCGGGCTCCGATGCTACCGGTCCGAGGGTGTGAGCCGATCGTCAATATTGACGACGCCCAACCCGCCCTCCCTCATCCGAACACCTCGCCGGCACCGTTGAGGTGGTCCAGGTCGGACGAAACGGTGCCGGCGAGGTGTTCGGTGCTGGTTGTGGTGGTGATGATGGGGGTTAGCGGAGCGCTGCGACGACTTGACGTTCGATATACGGAGACAAGGTCTGCGTGAACGTCTCGGTGAGGTGGGTTCGATCCTTGTAGACGAGGACGTGACCGATGACCGGCGGGCACGCTGTCGCAGTGCAGTAGAACGAGGTCACGTCGACCACGTGCGCTCGCGGCACCTGCAAGGCGGCCTCGGCCTGACCATCGAACAGGGCCAGTCCCTTCGAACGCGACACGGCGCACGCCTGAGCGGCCGTGTTCCGGTGCTGAGCCACACAGCTCAGAACGTCCGCGTTCATCCACGGGTTGTCCCGGATCGCGACGATCGGGACTTCTGGCAGCTGGCGCCACGCGCTGACCAGCCCGCGCAACGTGCCCTGAGCTATGGTTTCGCCCGGAGCGGGAATGATCGGCTGAGCGTGGGTCACGATGATCGCGTCGTACCCGCCTTGCGCCGCGATAGTCATCACCGCGGCACGCCAGGCAACGCATTCGCTTTCCGACCCGTCGGACGACGGTATGTTGCGGGCGGTCGTGAGGTAGCAGCCGTTGTGGCTGGCGACGTCGATGCGCCAGTTGTTGTGCTCGGCGATGGTGCGGTAGACGCCGAGCAGGACGTTGTTGTGCGAGTCACCGGCGGCCAGGAGGCTTTTGCTGTAACCCGCGGCGGGACCGACCTGACAGATCCTCGGCGCGCCAACCGACGTCATACCCAGGCAGTCCGGTCGGTACTTCTGTTCGATCTTGGCCTGGGTGGGATCCGGGATGAGGACAGCTGCCAGCAAAGGGTTCTCGCACGGTGCCAGCGCCGGGTCCATGGCTTGGGCCCCGAGACAGTTCGGCTTCTCAGCAACAACCTTGGTGGCAACCGTGGCGACCTGCTCTTCGCGGACCACCTGCATGTTCGCCGCGACGGCTGCGAACCCGATCACGATGGCCATCGCCGTTGCGCACCACACTGCCACCACCAGCGGACGGCGCTGGCCGAGCAGCCGGGGTCGAAACCGGATCGGGTCCTCGACCAGCGTGGTCGACAGCCACGCCATCAGGACGGTGGCAGTGATGATGGCGACTTTGTCGACCGTGCCCAGCGACCGATGGGTGATGTACGGCACCAGGACGATCAGCGGCCAGTGCCACAGATATGCCGCGTAGGAGACGCGCCCGAGCAGCGCGACAGGCGGCAGCGCACCGAAACGGTCGAACGTCGAACCGCGTCCTGACCAGATCACCAGCACCGCCCCGACGACCGGCAGCGCTGCCGCGATGCCTGGGAACGGGGTGGTCGCGTCGAAGAAGATGACTGCTGCCCCGATGCCCGCGACACCGAGCCAGGTCAGGGTCCGATGCAGGTGCCGACTGGCTCCTGCGAAGACGAGCAACGCCCCGGCGGCGAACTCCCAGGCCCTGGTCAGTGTCGAGAAGTACGCCACCCCGGGCGTGGTGGCGGTGAGCCAGATCGAGTAGCCGAGTGAGCCCGCGACCGTGAGCAGGAGGCCGGCCAGGATGACC
>JAYSQH010000389.1:0-4808 GCA_043721655.1 Phycicoccus sp.
TACAAACGCACCGGCACCAACCCGTTCTCGTCCTGCCTGCCGATCCTTCTGCAGTCTCCGGTCTTCTTCGCGCTCTTCCGGGTGCTCAACAACCTCGCCAAGATTGCCGCTGGCACGAGGGACTCGATCGGCCCATTGACCCCGGGGGTGGCCAAGCAGGCCAACGAGTCGACGATCTTCGGCGCCCCGCTCTCTGCCACTTTCCAGAACACGATCACCATCGTGAACAACCTTCCGGTCACGGGACCGTCCAGCGTCAACACGAAGATCGTCTGCGTGGTGATGATCGTGTTGATGTCGGCCTCACAGTTCACCCAGATGCGTCAGCTGATGATGAAGAACATGCCGGCGAGCGCTCTGGACAACCCGTTCGCCAAGCAGCAGAAGCTGCTGATGTATCTGATGCCGTTGATGTTCGTGTTCTCGGGTGTCACCTTCGCGATCGGGGTGCTGTTGTACTGGCTGACCACCAACCTGTGGTCGATGGGCCAGCAGCTGTACACGATTCGGAGGATGCCGGCGCCCGGCTCACCGGCGGAGAAGGCACTGGAGGATCGACGGCTCAAGAGCGGCAAGGAGCACACGAAGTTCACCATCCCGGGCCTCATCCATGACCCCGAGCCCGAGGATGTCCAGGACTTGCCAATCGCCGAGACCAAGCCAACGTCGGGACAGCGCCAACAACCCAAACGCAAGAAGCGGGTCAAGCCCACGGGACCAGCGGATGGCGGGACCGGCCCGACCAACTAGCCGGGCCCGGTGCAGAAGCCCGTCACCAAACCGCTTCCAGCTACCGACGACGACGCCTGACGGCGGTCCCCGCGGTCATCCCACAGGCCGCGGTTGATCTCCAGGTTCGGTGGAGCTGAGGGGACTCGAAACCCTGACCCCGTCGGTGGTCGAGCCGGACTCGTTGGGGGGGCCTGGGAGGAAGAGGGTGAAGGTCGCGGGTGCTGTGCAGGCCAGCAGTAGCCGCCCCCCACTGGCTTCGGCCATCGATCGTGCGATAGCCAGGCCGATGCCCTGTCCGTTACCCCCTGACGTACCGCGATCAAACACCGCTTCTGGCGCCATGGCGATCGAGCCCTCGTCCGCAACGTCGATCGCCAGCGTCTGGCTGATTTCGCGAGCGGTCAGGGTCACGGTTCCCCGACCGTGGTGAAGAGCATTCTCGATCAACACATCAAGAATCTGGGTGACCAGGCTTTCCGGGACCTCGATAGAGTTGGCCTCGGGCTCAACAGTCACCAGAAGTCGACGCCCTTCGCCAGCCAGCCGGCCATGCCATCGGCGTTCGATCTCGTTCATCGTCTCGACGACAGGATGCGGTTCGGACGCCAGCCATTGATCTGGTCCCAGTCGGGCTAGGGCCAGCACCTCATCGACGGTGCGGTGCAGCTCGCGGACTCGCTGCGACGCGTCCGAAAGGACCGAAGCCAGGTCGGCTGCCGGGTTCTGCAGAGCAGCGTCCAGTCCAAGCTGAAGCCCGGTCAGCGGCGTGCGCAGCTGGTGAGAGGCGTTCGCGCTGAAGTGCCGTTCCTTCTCGATCGCCATGGTCAGCCTGCTGACCATGGCGTTGTGTGTTTGGGCGACCCGGTGAATCTCCAAGATGTCGCTCAGCCCGGCACGTGCAGTCAGGTCACCGTCGGCGACTCGTTGTGACGCCGCGGACAGCGCCTCGAGCGGCTCACTGATCAGGCGAGCGTGGCGACGCGCGACCAGGATCGCGGCGAGCAAGGAGGCGACGGCCAAGCCGGCCAACACCAGCCACGCAAAGGTGACGCGCTGCCAGACCAGCCAGGCCGGCACCGAAGCACGGGCCACGCCGACGACCTGCTCAGCGGACGGGACGGGGACTGCGACCACGAGGTCGCTCCCGATCTGGCCGTCCGCCACAGCGCCCCTGGCCGCAGCTCGCGTGACTGGGTCAGCGGCCCTGGGTCCGCGTCCGGCCCTGAGCTGCATCTTCATGTCGTAGACCCCGACGGCCGTGTCGGTCTGTGCGAGGGGAAGCTCCACCTGGTCGCCGGATGCAAACTGAGGGCCCACACGCAGGGCTGCGGACAGGGCCGCACGTTCGAGCTCGCCGCGTTCCTGGGTGAAGAACGCCGAACGGATCATGACGGCCAGCGGCACTGCGAACAACATCAAGGCCACGGCGACCGCCGCCACGGCTACTCGGACCACGCGCTGTCGCATGGACCCATCATGGCTGCCGTGAGGGGCAAATCTTCACGCCTCAGCGGTCTCCCGGAAAGGTTTTGCCGTCCTCTTGCCGTTTGGGGTCCGCCCGTTAACCGTCCCCTTCCTAACGTCGTCAGTGTCCGTTGTTCGTACGTCGTTTTTCGCTCGCGAGGTGGAGGCATCATGAACCCACGCAGGAACCTGACCGTTGCTGGAGTCATCGCCGCCACGGCCATCCTGGCCGCCTGCTCGGGCACACTGACGCCGGCGACCAGCTCCGGCCGCGCGCCGTCAACTGCGCCGTCAAGCGCGCCGCCCACCGCAACGACGACCGCAGCGACCACGGGTCAGCCCGCTCCCAGGGCGACTGAGTCGAACCCGCCAGGTGACATCCCCGACAACACGGCGTACGTGTCGTTCAGCCCTGCGGGCGGGGGGTACTCGGTGAAGATCCCGGAGGGATGGGCTCGAACTTCGGGCGCGACGACGACTTCCTTCACCGACAAGCTGAACCACATTGAGGTGTCGACCGCTGCCGCGCCGGGCCAGCCGTCCGTCGCATCCGTGACGAACACCGACATCGCGGCGTTGAAGGCCAAGGTCCCCAAGTTCGCCATGGGCAAGGTGTCCACTGTCGTCCGGGCTGGTGGGACAGCCATTCTGCTGACCTACCAGGGCGATTCGGCGCCCGACCAGGTCACCGGCAAGGTCGTGCGGGACGCGTTTGAGCGATACACCTTCTACCTCGCGGGCAAGAGAGTCGACCTCACGCTGTCCGGCCCGACCAACGCCGACAACGTCGATCCGTGGCGGATTGTCTCGGACTCCCTGCGGTGGAGCTGATGGACGCGCCGGCGCTTCAGGCTCGGGACCTGTACCGGTTCTTCCGTGCCGGTGATGACGAGACCCTGGCCCTGCGGGGCGTGTCACTGACCGTGGAACGGGGCGAGACCGTTGCCGTTGTTGGCCCGTCAGGGTCGGGCAAGTCGACCCTGCTCTCCTGCCTGGCAGGGCTGGATGAGCCGGCAGGTGGCACGGTCACGGTGGGTGGTGAGCGGGTCAGTCACCGTCCAGAGGCCGACCGGGCACGTATCAGGGCGCGACGCATCGGCATACTCATGCAGTCCCGAAACCTGTTACCACACCTGGGAGTCCGCGCGAACATCCGCCTCGCCCAGCTAGCCAGCGAGCAAGACGACCGGCTGTACAACCCCGACGAGCTGCTCGACCAGGTGGGCTTGGGCGACCGCGGTCGGGCTTTGCCGCGGGAGCTGTCCGGTGGTGAGCTGGCCCGGGCCGGTCTGGCCGTGGCCCTGGCCAACAACCCGGACATCGTCTTGGCCGACGAGCCAACCGGTGAACTCGACGGGCAGACCGAGCAACAGATCCTGACCCTGCTGCGTGAGCGGGTGCGCCAGGGCGCAGGGCTGCTCGTGGTCACCCACAGCGCCGAAGTGGTCCGCATCGCTGATCGAACCATCGCCTTGCAGGACGGGGCGGTGGTCTCATGAGTCCGACCGAGAAGCTGGTGGTCTGCACCGAGGCGTCACGCACGTTCGGGACTGGCCGCTTCGCCGTGGTCGCCGTTCACGGCAGCACCTGTGAGGTCAGATCTGGTGCCCGTATCGCGATCGCTGGGCCGTCTGGGTCCGGCAAGTCCACCCTGTTGCATCTGATCGCTGGCCTGGAGCTGCCCACCCGCGGGACGGTCATCTGGCCCGCCTTCTCAAGCGTCCCCACCGAGCGTGCCCAGGACATCGGGGTCGTCTTCCAGAGCCCAAGCCTGGTCCCGGCCCTGGATGTCGCCGAGAACACGGCACTGCCCTTGGTTCTGGCGGGCATCAGCGAGCAGGAATGCGATGACCGGGTAGCCGAAGCCCTCGACCTGGTCGACTTGAGTAACCTGGCAGCCAAGCTGCCCGAGGAGCTCTCCGGCGGCCAGGCCCAGCGCGTCGCTGTGGCCCGGGTGCTCGCGTTGCGTCCACGGCTGGTCCTCGCGGACGAGCCCACCGGCCAGCTCGACCACGCCACAGGTCAGCACCTGATGGATGTCCTGCTCGCCGCCACATCCCAGATCGGTGCCGCCCTGGTCGTCAGCACCCACGACCGCACCGTCGCCGAACGCCTCGACACCCAATGGGCCATGCACGAGGGCCGCCTGCGCACGACCGCTTCCCAAGGAGACTTGTCATGACGATCACCTGGTTGGGCAGTCTGCTCCGCCGGCGCGGCGGGCGCCTGCTTGCCACCGCAGTAGGTATCTCTCTGGCGGTCGCGCTGATCGCGGCTCTGGGCTCGTTCCTGACGACCTCGAAGGCGACGATGACCGCGCGAGCGGTGCGCTCGGTCGCCGTCGACTGGCAGGTCCAGGTCCAGCCCGGCGCCAACCCTGCAAAAGTTCGCGACGCGGTCGCCAAGACCGCAGGCGTCAAGGGGAGCGAACCGGTGTCGACCGCGCAGAGCACCGGGTTCACTGCGACGGCAGGGGGCACCACCCAGACCACCGGACCAGCCTTGGTCCTCGGCCTGCCCCCGACCTACAGTCAGACCTTCCCCGGCGAGATCCGCCAGCTCAGCGGATCGCCCACCGGGGTGTTGTTGGCCCAGCAGACCGCCGCGAACCT
>JAYSQH010000390.1:0-1517 GCA_043721655.1 Phycicoccus sp.
GACTGGCAGAGCGTGTCGCATAAACCCCTCGTCACGAGCCGGTCGCAGCTACGATGTCCGTCTGACGTACTGGGAGGCGGAAATGGGCCACAACTTCCGGCCGGTCGAGCGGGATCAGCAGTTCCTCCTGCCGCCGTCGCTGCGTGACTGGCTGCCCGCCGACGACCTCGCGTGGGTCGTCCTCGACGCGGTCGAGCAGCTCGACCTGACGGCCTTCCGGGCGCGCTACCGGAGTGACGGCTGGGGCGCGCCGGCCTACGACCCGGCGATGATGGTCGGCCTGCTGCTCTATGCCTATTGCCTGGGCGAACGCTCGTCCCGCCAGATCGAGGGCCGCTGCCGGCGCGACATCGGGTACCGCATCATCTGTGCCAACCAGCTGCCCGACCACGCCACCATCGCCCGCTTCCGGGCCGACCACGAGACGGCGCTGGGCGACCTGTTCAACCAGATCCTGCGGCTGTGCGCCGAGGCCGGTCTGGGCAAGCTCGGCTTGGTCGCCCTCGACGGCACCAAGCTCGCCGCGGCGACCTCGCTGCGGGCCAACCGCTCGGCCGACGCGCTCGACGCCGAGATCGCCCGGATGCTCGCCGAGGCCGCCGCCGCCGATGCCGCCGAGGACGCAACCCACGGCCCCGAGCACCATGGTGACGAACTGCCGCCCGAGCTCGCCGAGCGGGGTACCCGCCTGGCCCGCTTCAGGGAGGCGCGCCGCCAGCTGGCCGAGGCCGACGCGGCCCGGGAGCGGGCCTTCGCGGACCAGCTCGCGCAGCGCGCCGCGACCGAGGCTGCGACCGGCCACCCGGTCGGGGGTCGAAAGCCCAAGTCCGACGCCATCAGACGTCAGCCGGGCTGGACCCAACGCAACCCGACCGATCCCGACAGCCGCAAGATGAAGGCCGGGGACGGCTGGCTGCAGGGCTACAACGGCCAGCTCGTGGTGGCCGAGGACGGCCTCATCCTCGCCGCCGAACTGACCCAGGAGCAGAACGATGTCGGTCAGCTCGAGCCGATGGTCGAGGCGACCCGAGCGAACCTCGCCGAAGCCGGCCTCAAGGGCCGCATCGGGACGCTCCTCGCCGATGCCGGCTACTGGAGCGAAGACCACGTCGCGGCGGTCGAGGGATCGGGCGGACCGCGCCTGCTGATCGCGCCGATGCGTCCGACCACGGGCTCGACCCGGACCCGCTACCCGACCCGGGCGCGGATGCACCGCCGCCTCGCACGAATGTCCGGCCGGGCTCGCTATCGGCGTCGCGGAGCGATCGTCGAACCGGTGTTCGGACAGTTCAAGGACGGCCGCGGCATCCGGCGCCTGAGCCGCCGTGGTCGCACCGCCTGTCAGAGCGAGTGGCGACTGGTGAGTGCGACCCACAACCTGCTCAAGCTCTGGCGCCACAACCGAAACCGACCACCCGATGGACCGTCCGGTGGATGGCCCGCTGGACGACCCAGCCGGATACGCAGGCAGACGGGCGACGGGCGAGCCTCCCCGTCTCGACCGAGCCTTCGAGCGC
>JAYSQH010000391.1:0-1515 GCA_043721655.1 Phycicoccus sp.
TCGGTGCCGTGCTTGACCAGGTCGATGCCGGCGACCGTGGAAAGCCACTGCATGCGGTCCCGGAAGCCCGACAGCTCGAGCCAGGGGGCGAGGAAGCCGGGGGTCTGGGAGCCCTGTCCGGGGCAGACGATGACGAGCATGTTCCCAGCCTCACGGTTTCGTCGTGATCAAGTCGTGACCGACCGGCACCAACAATCGCCACTCGATTTGGAGGGTTCCTACAAAGGGGCTTCGTCGGGCACCTGAGGTAGCCCGGACTCCTGGCCTTGCATTGAGCGTCGCCACTGTCGCTGGTTGGACTCGGCCAGGCGCCCGACCGCGAGGGCCAGCCGGACGGTATACGCCTCACGGGGACGGCTCAGGTCATAGCCCGTCACTCTGGCGATGCGGGCGATCCGGTAGCGGACGGTATTGGGGTGGACGAACAGGATCCTGGCTGTGGACTCGAGGCCTCCGCCGCCTTCCAGGTAGGCGGCGGCCGTTTCGAACAGGGCGCCACCCGCGCTCAACAGCGGACGATGGACGCGTTCGATGAGGGCGAGTCTTGCCTGGGTGTCGCCGGCAAGAACACGCTCCGGGAGCAGGTCGTCGGCCAGAACGGGACGGGGGGCGTCGGGCCAGGCGCGGGCCGCGTCCAGACCGGAGAGTGCGGCACGTGCTGAGCGCCCGGCGGCGAACAGGTGTGGCACCGTCGGCCCGATGACGATGGGACCGTCGCCGAAGCACCCGGCCAACGCGTGGACGGTGAGGGTCGGGTCCTCCAGGCCCCCAAGGATCGCGACCAGACGATGTCTTTGGACCGCGGCCAGGGACTCGACCCCACGGTGAGAAGCTGCTCGCCGGAGGGCATCCACCACTCCCTCGGTCTTGCCCTCAGGCGTGGAGCCGGCGACCACTGCGACGTGGTCGACCGCGCCCCATCCCAGCGCGGATGCGCGTGACTGCATCGAGTCGTCGGCTTCACCACGCAGGACCGCGTCCACCACCAGGGACTCCAGCCGCGCGTCCCAGGCACCGCGGGCCTCTGCGGCGCGGGCGTAGACCTGCGCCGCGCCGAAGGCGATCTCGCGTGAGTAGCGCAGCACGCCCTCGCGCAGGACCTGTTCTTCCCCGGGCGCGGCGAGCTGCGCTACGTCGTCCTCGACGACGTCGACGACCGCGCGCAACAGCTCGAGGGTCTGCGCCAGGCTGATGGACCGGGTCAGCTCGCGCGGCGCGGTGGCGAAGACATCGACCGAGATCTGGGGGTTGTCGCTAGGGTCGCGGTACCACGCAAGGAATCCCGCGATGCCCGCTTGGGCGACGAGTCCGACCCATGAGCGGTCCTCTGCCGACAGGGCGCGATACCAGTCGTGGCGGGTCTCCATGTACTGGATGGCAGCCGTCGAGAGAGCGCTGGAGCTTCGCTCGATACGCCGGATCGTGGCCGCGCTGCCGTGGGCACGTTTTGCCGCCATAAGGACACCCTATTTGTATGCCGGCCACAACGCATCGTGCAGCGGCCACCGGTCTCCA
>JAYSQH010000392.1:0-7310 GCA_043721655.1 Phycicoccus sp.
TGGTGGGCACTCATGGCGTCCCTGGCGAGGACTCAGCCGAATTCACACAGGCCTTACGGGACCTGCGCGTTGCTCGGCTGCGTCCCGAGGTGCGCCTCACCGAGGTCCCAGCCCCCACCCGGATCGCCCCCTATGCCGTCGCCATGTCCGCCGACGTCGTCACTGCCGAGCTGCCCGACGAGGGCGACGAGCTCGCCTCCGGCCGTTTTGTCCTCCTGCACGACCCGTCCGCACCTGAGCCGTGGGACGGGGTATGGCGCGTCGTCACCTTCGCGCGCGCCGAGCTCGAACCAGAGCTGGCCACTGACCCGGCGCTCGGCGGGGTCGGCTGGTCATGGCTGCTGGATGCCCTCGCGCAGCATGACGCCCCCTACGTCGCCGAGGGCGGCACGGTGACCCGTGTCGTGTCCGAGAGCTTCGCCGGGCTGGCCGACCGGCCGGCCACGGTGGAGATGGAGATCCGCGCTTCCTGGACCCCGACGGGCCCTGACCTCGGTGTCCATCTCCAGGCCTGGGCCGACCTGCTCTGCATGATCGCCGGCCTGCCGCCGCTGCCCGAAGGCGTCGTGGCGTTACCGGGACGACGCCGCTGAACAGCGGCGGTGCTCCCCGGCCGACGCTCTGGACGGACAGGTCAAATAGGTTGACCTCGTGACCACCGGATCCAGCGTGCCTGAGCCGTCCGACGAGGACGTCGAGATCGCCCAGATTCTCGTTGCCCTGAGCATGCCCGCTGGCGGCGTTCCGGATGTTGTCGTGGACGAGCGCGAGCTCGCGCGCGCAGCCCGGTTCCTTGCTGCCGGCACCGGACCGGTGGCCATCGACGCAGAGCGGGCATCCGGCTACCGATACGGGCAGAGGGCCTATCTCATCCAGCTCCGGCGCGAGGACTCAGGCACCTGGCTGATCGACCCGATCGCCTGCCCGGACCTCTCACCGATCGCCGATGCCATCACTGGGATCGAGTGGATCCTGCACGCTGCCAACCAGGACCTGCCGTGCCTGGCCGAGGTCGGTCTGCATCCGACCCGGCTGTTCGACACCGAGCTGGCTGGACGGCTCATCGGTCTGCCGCGGGTCGGGCTGGCTGCGGTCGTCGAGCACTATCTTGGGCTCACCCTGGCCAAGGAGCACTCGGCCGTGGACTGGTCGACCAGGCCGCTGCCCGAGCCGTGGCTGCGTTATGCGGCGCTCGACGTCGAGGTGCTGGGCCAGGTCCGCGATCTCATGGCCGATGACCTTGTGGCGCAGGACAAGATACTGTGGGCCGAGCAAGAGTTCGACGCGCTCACCCGGTTCACCGGTCCTCCTGTTCGGGTCGATCCGTGGCGTCGCACCTCGGGGATGCACAAGGTTCGCAACCGGCGCGGTGCGGCCATGGTCCGCGAGCTGTGGCAGGCCCGCGAGGATATCGCCGTCGAACGGGACGTCTCCCCCGGCCGGATTCTGCCTGACGCTGTGCTGATCGACCTGGCCATCAAGTCCCCCAAGACGGCCGACGACATCGTGGACGGTCCGGGCGCGCGGTCCGCACGGCGATACCAGCGGCAGGTGCTCGCGGCCCTGGAGCGTGCCCGCCAGGTGCCCGAGGCGGACCTGCCCGCTCTCGGGAGGCACTCCGACGGTCCGCCACCTGCACGAGCCTGGCCCGATCGCGATCCGGTGGCAGCCGCCCGGCTGGCTCAGGCCCGCGCAGCCCTGGGAGAGTTCGCCGAGTCCCGCAACATCCCCATCGAGAACGTGCTGTCCCCCGACTCCATCAGGCGAGTGCTGTGGTCTCCCCCGCCTGACCCGACCCTCGAGTCCGTCAGCGAAGCGCTGCTCGCGCTCGGGGCTCGTCCATGGCAGATCGATATCGCCGGAGCGATCCTCGAGGAGGCCATCAACCGGCCCGTCGAGCCAACCGCCGAGACGCCAGCCGAGCCAACCGCCGAGACGCCAGCCGACATCACCGGCTGACGAGCGCCCGGACAGTGAGCCCGCGTGACACCTCTCACGCGCCCGGGTGATGACTTCTTTTGTTACTCGCGGGTAGCATCGCTCGGGTCCCTCCATGTTCTTGCCCGTTCGTGATCGCTGTGACAGACCCCCCGCCCAACTCAAGGAGACCCTGTGCCCCGCACCCTGCGTGAGGTCGTGTTCGTCGACGGCGTTCGTACGCCGTTCGGCAAAGCCGGCGACAAGGGCATGTATGCCCAGACGCGCGCCGACGATCTCGTCGTCAACTGCATCCGCGAACTGCTTCGCCGTCACCCCGAGCTGCCCCCGGCACGGGTCGACGAGGTCGCGCTCGCGGCGACGACACAGATCGGCGACCAAGGTCTGACCCTAGGCCGGGTCGCGTCGCTGCTCGCTGGTCTGCCCAACACCACCCCGGGCTACTCCATCGACCGCATGTGCGCCGGTGCGATGACCGCGGTGACCAACGTCGCGTCTGCCATCGCGTTCGGCTCGGCCGACGTCGCCATCGCCGGAGGGGTCGAGCACATGGGCCGTCACCCGATGGGCGAGAGCGTCGACCCCAACCCGCGGATCTTCTCCGAGAAGATCGTCGACCCGTCTGCCCTGGTGATGGGCGCGACCGCCGAGAACCTGCACGACCGTTTTCCGGGTCTGACCAAAGCCCGCTCCGACGCCTACGCCGTGGCGAGCCAGAACAAGCTCGAGCAGGCCTACTCCGACGGCAAGATCCAGCCCAACCTTGTCACGGTCGCGACTCGTCACGCCGAGCTCGGATACGGCCTGGCCACGAGGGACGAACCTCCTCGCCCCGGCACGAGCATCGAGAACATCAGCGGCCTCAAGACGCCCTTCCGTGCCCATGGCAAGGTCACCGCCGGCAACAGCGCCGGCCTGACCGACGGTGCCAGCGCGTGCATCATCGCTTCGGCCGACGCGGCCGCCGAGCTCGGTCTGCCGGTCCGCATGCGCCTGGTGTCCTACTCCTTCGTCGGCGTCGAGCCCGAGGTCATGGGCATTGGCCCGGTCCCGGCCACCGAGAAGGCCCTCAAGCAGGCCGGTCTGAGGATCGGGGACATCGGCCTCTTCGAGCTGAACGAGGCCTTCGCCGTCCAGGTGCTCGCGTTCCTGGACCACTTCGCTATCGCCGATGACGATCCCCGGGTCAACAAGTACGGCGGCGCGATCGCGACCGGTCACCCCCTGGCCAGCTCGGGCGTCCGCCTGATGACCCAGCTCGCCCGACAGTTCGAGGAGAACCCAGACGTGCGTTATGGCCTCACCGCGATGTGCATCGGTATCGGCATGGGTGGCGCCGTGATCTGGGAGAACCCGCACCACAAGGACTACGGCAAGGAACTCGACTCCAAACTCGACTCCAAGCCCGACACGACCCAGGGAGCTGTGGCCTGATGAGCATCGACTCCACCAACATCGACGCGTCGAACACCGACACCACCGTCGACGCCAAGAGCATTGACTTCACGTCCATCTTTCCGGACGAGATCATCACCAAGGCACTGGCGCGCGACATCGCGCTGCCCGGCGATGTCGGCACGTTCGTGCTGATCACCCTGGACAACGGCTTCGACCACACCAAGCCCAACACCCTCGGGCCGGCCACCCTGGCCGGCCTGTCCGCGGTGCTCGACACTGTGCGCGCCCGGGCGGACGCCGGCGAGATCGTCGGCGTCGGCGTGACCGGCAAGCCGTTCATCTTCGCGGTCGGCGCCGACCTGACCGGCATCCCCAAAGTGACCCAGCGCGAGCAGGCACTGGCCATCGGCCGGCTCGGCCACGCGACTTTCGAGCAGCTCCGCGCGCTGCCGGTGCCGACGTTCGCCTTCGTCAACGGCGCGGCGATGGGCGGCGGCGTCGAGATCGCGCTCAGCGCGGCATACCGAAGCATCTCGTCGGGCGTGCCCGCTCTCGCGCTACCCGAGTGCTTCCTCGGGCTGGTGCCGGGCTGGGGAGGCTGCTTCATGCTGCCGAACCTGATCGGCGTCAAGTCCGCACTGAAGGTCATCATCGAGAACCCGTTGAACACCAACCGGATGCTCAAGGGACCGCAGGCCTACGAGCTGGGGATTGCCGATGTGATGTTCGAGCCGGCCATGTTCCTGGAGGACTCGCTGTCCTGGGCAGCCGACGTCGTCACCGGCCGGACCGTGGTGGATCGTCCCGAGATGGACCGCGATGAGTCAGCCTGGGAGAGCGCCATCACTGCGGCGAAGGGCATCGTCAGCTCCAAGACAGGCGGTGCCGCGCCTGCACCGCTGCGGGCTCTCCAGCTCGTATCCGCGGCCCGCACCGCTACCCGCGAAGAGGCGTACGCCGCCGAGGACGACGCCCTGGCAGACCTGCTGATGGGCGACGAGCTGCGCAGCAACCTCTACGCCTTCGACCTGGTGCAGAAGCGCGCCAAGCGTCCGGCCGGTGCGCCCGACCGATCGCTGGCCCGCCCCGTCACCAAGGTGGGCATCGTCGGCGCCGGACTGATGGCCAGCCAGCTGGCCGCCCTCTTCGTCCATCGGCTCGAGGTCCCGATCGTGATGACCGACCTCGACCAGGGTCGCGTCGACAAGGGCGTGGGCTACGTCCACGCCGAGATCGACAAGCTGCTCGGTCGCGGGCGGGTCAGTCCAGACCGGGCCAACCGGCTCAAGGCCCTGGTGCAAGGTTCGACCAGCAAGGCCGACTTCGCCGACGCTGATTTCATCATCGAGGCGGTCTTTGAGGAGATCCAGGTCAAGAAGCAGGTCTTCGCCGAGGTCGAAGCAGTCGTCTCGGCCGAGTGCGTCCTGGCAACGAACACGTCTTCGCTCTCGATCACCGAGATGGCCGCCGACCTCAGGCACCCCGAGCGGGTCGTGGGCTTCCACTTCTTCAACCCGGTCGCGGTCATGCCGCTGCTGGAGATCATCAGGGGCACCAAGACCGATGACGCCACCCTGGCCACCGCCTTTGCCACGGGCAAGACGCTGAAGAAGACCTCGATCCTGGCCACGGACTCCCCCTCGTTCATCGCGAACCGCCTGCTGGGTCGGTTCATGGGCGAGGTCGGTCGGATCGTTGACGACGGCACCCCGTTGGACATCGCCGATCATGCCTTCGCCGGCATCGCACCGATGCCCCCGTTCGAGCTGTTGGGTCTGGTCGGTCCCGCCATCGGTCTGCACAACAACGAGAGCCTGCACAAGGCGTTCCCTGACCGCTTCTACGTCTCAGAAGGCCTGCGCCGTCTGGTTGCCGCCGGCAAGCCCGGGTTCTACATCTACCCCGAGGGCAAGCCGATGCTGGACCCCGAGGTCGCGGCTCTCATGGAGACTCCGGCCAACCCGGTGGTCCTGGACTCGGCGCAGGTCCGCGAGCAGGTGCTGTCGGCCCTGGCGCAAGAGGCCCGGCTGATGCTGGACGAGGGCGTGGTGGCGGCTCCGATGGACATTGACCTCGCCCTGATCACCGGCGCCGGGTTCGCGTTCTGGAACGGCGGGCTCACGCCGCTGCTGGATCGCACCGGCATCTCCGAGAAGGTCAACGGGAAGCGGTTCCTGCCCCAGGGCGTGGCCAGCGTCCCGGCCTGATCGACGGCCGATTTCTCGAGATAGCGCAGGTCCGTCATTGATAGCGCGCCGTCGCAGGTGCTCCATCAATGACGGGCCTGCGCTATGTGGCCACTGCGCACTTCGACTCTGTGGTTGAGCTCACAACAGGGCAGCAGCAATCCCCTGCCGGATGAACCGCGCGAAATCATCCAACGACCAGCCCTGGCGAAGCACCAGCAGCTCGTAGATCTCGGGCGTTGTGTACGTGAACAGGACGTCCCGCGCCTCATCCCGCGTGACGCCCTCGCGGAGGTGGCCGCCATCGGCCAGGGCGTCAGCATTGTGCGCCATCCGTGCCAGCCGCTCGAGGTCAAGCTGGTCCTTCAGCTTCTGCATCTCCGGGTCGGTCGCCGCGGCGGCGCGGACCAGGAGCAACACGGGAGCCACGAGCGGTGCCACCTCGGTGCTCAGACGTGCCCAGTTCCCGATGATCAGGGCGGGATCGCTCTCGCTCGACGACACCTCGTCCGAACGAGCTTCGGCATGGACCGAAGCATCCCCCGCAAGGCCGGTGTCCCACAGTGCACGCACCAGCCCAGGCTTGCCGGCGAACGCCTTGTAGACCATCTCGACAGAGACTCCCGCGTCAGCGGCGATGGACGCGACGGTCGTGGCGGCATACCCGTGGCGCAGGAATCGCCGACCAGCAGCGTCCAGCACCGCCAGACGTCGGGCTTCAGCCGCGTGCTGACGTCCGGAGGAGTCGTAGGGCCGCGGGGTCTTGACAGTGGACCGGGACACGAGCATCCTTCCTTAGATCCAATACAAACTACTGTATCGGATTATTTCGTTCGAAGTGTTGTCCGGGAGATAACCATGGAAACCACCGGGAACCCGCCGTTGCCAGCCAGAGCCGTGATCGACCGGCTACTGAAGGCGACCAACGCCCACGACCTCGATGCACTCGTCGGCTGTTTTGCCCCTGACTACGTCAACCAGACTCCGGTACACCCGGACAGGGGGTTCACCGGCAGTGAGCAGGTCCGTCGCAACTGGACGCAGATCTTCGCCGCGGTTCCTGACCTCGTTGCCGAGGTCACCGCACTGGCCGAGGTCACCGCGCCGGCACAGGACAGCGGCCACGTATGGACCGAGTGGCAGATGAGCGGCAGCCGTGGCGACGGGACCCCACACCTGATGCGGGGGGTCATCATCTTCACGGTCGAACGTGACCAGGTCAACGCAGCGCGGTTCTACCTCGAGCCGGTCGAGACGAGTAGCGGCAACGTCGACGCAGCCGTCGCCTCCCAGCTTGCGAGCCGGTCATGATCCTGGTCGCCGGGGGGACCGGTCGACTCGGACGCTTGGTCGTCAACAGGCTTGTCGGCGAGGGCGAGTCCGTGCGGGTGCTGACTCGAAACCCGTCCGCTGCAACCGATCTGGGTGCCACGGGCGTTGAGCTGGATACCGGCGACGTGCGCGATCCATCAAGCCTCGAGCCAGCCATGACCGGGGTGACGACCGTCGTCTCTGCCGTCCATGGCCTGGTCGGCTCGGGTGGGGTCACGCCCGAGAGCGTCGACCGGGACGGCAACGGCAACCTCATCGATGCGGCTGTGGCCGGTTCCGCCGACGTCATCCTGATGTCGGTCATCGGCGCCTCGCCGGACCACCCGATGGAGCTCTTCCGGATGAAGTGGGCCGCCGAGGAGAAGCTTCGGGCGAGTGGGGTGCCCTGGACGATCGTACGCAGCAGCGCCTTCGCCGATACGTGGATCGAGCTCCTACGTCAGAGCGCCGAGAAGT
>JAYSQH010000393.1:0-3258 GCA_043721655.1 Phycicoccus sp.
GGCAGGAAGGGGCTGAGCATCGTCGTACAGTCGCTGACCGCCTGGGCGATCACGTGCAGGATCGTCCCAAGGCGCTCCCGCTCGTCATCGGCCTTAAGCTTGAACGGCGCCTGGTCGGTCACGTACTTGTTGATCTCGGCCACCACCCGCATGATCTCGCCCAGCGCCTGCTTCTGCCGGTGCCGCTCGATCAGGGCACCGATGGTCGCGAAGCCCTCGTTGACCGTCGCCAGGAGAACCAGGTCGTCAGCGTTCAGCTCACCGGCGGCGGGGATCTGGCCAAAGCTGCGGTGGATCATCGTGGCCGTGCGGTTGACCAGGTTGCCCCAGCCGGCGACGAGCTCACCGTTGGTGCGCTTGACGAACTCGGCCCAGGTGAAGTCGCTGTCCTGGTTCTCCGGACCGGCCGCCGCAATGAAATAGCGCAGTGCGTCGGGCTGGTAGCGCTCGAGGAAGTCGTGCACGTAGATCACGACGCCGCGACTCGAGGAGAACTGCTTGCCCTCCATGGTGAGGAACTCGGAGCTGACCACCTCGGTCGGGAGCTGCAGCACGCCATACGGTCCGGGCTTGCCGCCCTTGTCACCCAGGCCGTCGTAGGCGAGCAGCTCGGCCGGCCAGATCTGGGAGTGGAAGGTGATGTTGTCCTTGCCCATGAAGTAGTAGGACAAGGCCTCGGGGTCGTTCCACCAGTCGCGCCACGCCTCGGGGTTGCCGGTCCGGCGGGCCCACTCGATGGAGGCCGACAGGTAGCCGATGACGGCGTCGAACCAGACATACAAACGCTTGGGCTGGTCACGCCACCCGTCCAGCGGGATCGGGATGCCCCAGTCGATGTCGCGAGTCATCGCGCGCGGCCTGATGTCCGCCAGGATGTTCTGGCTGAACTTGATGACGTTCGGGCGCCACGTGCCCGAGGCCTCACGCTTGTCGAGCCACTCGACCAGGCCCTCGGCCAGCGCCGGCAGGTCAAGGAAGAAGTGCTGGGTCTCGACGAACTCGGGGGTCTCGCCGTTGATCTTGCTGTGCGGGTTCACCAGGTCCGTCGGGGCCAGCTGGTTGCCGCAGTTGTCGCACTGGTCGCCGCGGGCCTCGTCGTAGCCACAGATCGGGCAGGTGCCCTCGATGTACCGGTCCGGCAGCGTCCGGCCGGTCGACGGGCTGATCGCGCCGTGCGTGGTCTGCTCGACCATGTAGCCGTTGGCGTGAACCGTCGTGAACATCTCCTGCACGACGGCGTAGTGGTTGCGGGTCGTCGTGCGGGTGAACAGGTCATAGGACAGGCCGAGCGCGACGAACTCCTCCACGATGTGGCGGTTGTTCCGGTCCGCCAGCTCCTTGGCGCTGATCCCCTCCTGGTCGGCGGCCACCAGGATCGGGGTGCCGTGCTCGTCCGTGCCGCTCACCATCAGGACGTCATGGCCGGCCATCCGCATGTAACGGCTGAAGACGTCCGACGGGACACCGAATCCGGCAATGTGGCCGATGTGGCGCGGGCCGTTTGCGTACGGCCAGGCGACTGCAGACAGGACCTTGCTCATACCCCAGAGCCTAAGGGTCGGACAGGAGGCCGTTCTCACCGTGCGAGGATTGCCCCATGCCCGATGTCCGCGAGTCCCTTGCCGTTGCCGCAACCGCAGATACCGTCTATGACCTGGTGTCCGACCTTCCCCGTATGGGCGAGTGGTCGCCGGAGTGCGAGCGCGTCACCTGGCGCGGCGGCGCCACCGGCGCAGCGAAGGGCGTCCACTTCGTCGGTCACAACAGGGTGGGATCTTTCCGGTGGATCACCCAGGGTGAGATCGTCACCGCCGAGAACGGTCGGCACCTGGCCTTCGAGATCTTCTTCGGGCCGCTGAAAGTCGCTCGCTGGGAGTACTTCATCGTTCCCGATGACGCCGATCCCGGCTCCTGCACCGTCGTTGAGGAGTGGACCGACCGGCGACCGGGCTGGTATCGCGCACCCGCCGACATGGCGTTCGGCTCGCGGGCGGAGACCAACCGGCGCGGTATGGAAACAACCCTGGCCAATCTCAAGCTCGCTGCCGAAACTCAGGTCGTATAGCTGGAGTTCAGTCGCACATAGCCCTCGGTGAGGTCGCACCCGAACACGGTCCAGGCGCCGTCGGCGACGCCGAGCTCAACCCCGATGCAGACCTCATCCGAGCGCAGGTGGGATACCACTGCCTCCAGCGCACCGCTGTCCGGCTCGTGGGGGTAGACCTCGATCCCGCCAAAGGCGATGCGCACCCGGTCGGCCTCGATGTCGAGGTCGTCCTGGCACTTGCCGATTGCCATCGTGACCCGCCCCCAGTTCGGGTCGCTGCCGTGGACCATGGTCTTGACAAGCGGTGAGTTCACGATCGACTTGCCCACCCGCTTGGCCTGCGAGTCGTCCCTGGCGCCACCCACCTCGACGACGATCAGCCGACCAGCCCCCTCGCCGTCGGACGCGATGTCGCGGACCAGCGCGAGACACACATCGGACAACGCCTCTTCGAAAGCCACTGCGTCGACAGGGCCAGCCACGCCGTTGGCGAAGATCGCTGCCGTGTCGCTGGTTGAGGTGTCGGTGTCGATGCTCACCGAGTTGAAGGTACGTTCCACCACGGCTCGGAACGTCGTGTCCAGCTGTTCAGGGCTCATCGCCGCATCGGTGCACAGGAACGCCAGCATGGTAGCCATGTCAGGCTCGATCATCCCGACACCCTTGGCAATGCCCACGATTCGGGCGTCGCCCACGTGGGCGGTGTGCAGCTTTGGGTGCGTGTCGGTGGTCATGATCGCCCTGGCCGCCGCTGCGAAGTCGGACTCTTCACGGGGCCAGTGCACGCCATCTAGATACGTGCGCAAGGCTGGCATCGGGTAGCGGCGACCGATGACCCCGGTCGAGGCGATCAGCAGCTCCTCCGCCGGCATTCCGACGATCGCCGCCACGCGGTCACGGATCTCCACGGCGTCAGCAGCCCCGGCTGCCCCCGTAGCGACGTTTGCGTTGCGCGCCAGGACCACGACCCCGCGGGCGTTCCTGCCTCGGGCGGCCTCACGGCTCAGCTCAATGCTGGGGCCGGCGAAACGGGAACGGGTGAAGACAGCCGAGGACGTCGCCGGCCCTTCCGAGACGATGATCGCCACGTCGTCGCGACCGTCGTCGAGCAGACCCGCGTGACCGGTGTGGACCAGGAAGCCTCTGGGCCAAGAGACTGAAGCCACGGGACTCTCCGCTCATCGGGTTGATCCAGGAATCCGGTCCGGCGC
>JAYSQH010000394.1:0-1916 GCA_043721655.1 Phycicoccus sp.
TGGCTGGATTGATGAGCGTCCGCGCCTCCCGTCGACGCAAGCAGTCCGTCTTCCGACGGGCTGTCATCGGGCTGATCGGCCTGTTCTTCGCTCTTCCGATCGTCGGCATGGTCGAGTTCACCACCCGCGCGCCCGGTGGCGGCCGGACGCTGGACGTCTGGGCCACGTTGTTCGACCTGAGCGTCATCGATGCGGACTACCCCGAGCTGAAGACGGGCATTCTGGCCTCTGCCGGGCTGACTCTGCTGACGGTGTCGATCATGCTCGTCATGCTGGTCCCCACGATGACCTGGGTCCGGCTCCGGCTTCCGGGGATGCGCCGCACCGTGGAGTTCATCTGCCTTCTGCCGCTGACCATCCCCGCGATCGTCCTGGTTGTCGGTCTGGCCCCCGTCTATGCCTGGGTGGCGTACTTCCTGGGCGAGTCCTCGATCTGGCTGGCCTTCGCCTATGTCGTGCTCGTCCTGCCCTATGCCTACCGAGCCCTGGACGCGGGCCTGAGCGCGATCGACGTCAAGACCCTTGCAGAGGCAGCGCGTTCGCTGGGCGCAGGGTGGCCGACGGTCATGTGGCGCGTCATCCTGCCCAACGTCCGCACCGCCGTGCTCTCGGCAGCCTTCCTGTCCGTGGCACTGGTTCTCGGCGAGTTCACGATCGCCTCACTGTTCAGCCGCGACAACCTGCAGGTGGCCATCAACCTGCTCAGCAAGCGCGACTCGTCCCTGGCGATCGCAGCCGCCCTGGCTGCCCTGGTCCTTGCCTTCATCGTGCTGGTCGCCATGTCCTTCGTCGGCACCGGTCGTCGGTCGCATCCCCCTGAGGAGAACTGATGTCGTCCACGCAGATGCCGGTTCCCGACTCCTCGGCCGCCAGCGGGCCCGGCCACGGTGTGGCCGTAACCCTGTCCGACCTGCGACGTTCCTACGGCCCGATCCATGCCCTTGACGGGCTCACCCTCGACATCGCCCCTGGCGAGTTCGTCGCACTCCTGGGCCCCTCCGGGTGCGGCAAGACCACGGCTCTTCGCGTACTGGCAGGTCTGGAGGATGCGGACTCCGGACGGGTCGAGGTCGGGGGCAAGGACATCACCGCCGTGCCGACCAGTGCGCGTGACATGGGGATGGTGTTCCAGGCCTACAGCCTGTTTCCGCACATGACCGCGCGTCAGAACATCGAGTTCGGACTCCAGCTCCGCCGTATCCCGGCCGCGCGCCGCCGCACCCGCGTCGCGGACATGCTGGATCTGGTCGAGCTGTCGGACCAGGCCGACCGCTATGCCCACCAGATGTCGGGAGGTCAGCAACAGCGTGTCGCCCTGGCCCGAGCCCTGGCCATCGAGCCCCAGGTGCTGTTGCTCGACGAGCCGCTGTCTGCTCTGGACGCCAAGGTGCGGGTGCAGCTGCGCGACGAGATCCGCCGCATCCAGCTCGAGGTCGGCACCACCACCTTGTTCGTCACCCACGACCAGGAAGAGGCCCTGGCGGTCGCTGACAGGGTCGGCGTCATGCGGGCCGGCAACCTCGAGCAGCTGGCATCGCCCCAAGACCTCTATGCCAGGCCTTCGACGCCGTTCGTTGCCGACTTCGTCGGTCTCACGAACCGCCTGCGTGCGACCGTTGAGGGCGACCATGCGATCCTGCTCGGGACCTCGGTGCCACTGCTGCCGGGTTCAACACGACACGGGGAAGCATTGGTGCTGATCCGTCCCGAGTCCATTGCCGTCACAGCCGATCCGGCTGGTCGCGCGACAGTGGTACTGGCGAGCTTCCTGGGCTCGACCGGGCGGCTTCGTGCCGTGACCGAGTCCGGCGAGACGGTCCTGGCGCAGATCGACAACGACGCGGTGACCACGTTCAACCCCGGAGACAAGGTCACGCTTGTCCCGCGACCCAACCCCGCCCTGGCCGTCGCTGCCG
>JAYSQH010000395.1:0-5867 GCA_043721655.1 Phycicoccus sp.
ACCGTTTGGAGTCCCTTGGAGGCCAAGAACGGTGCCGGAGCGGTGTTCGGATGAGAGGGGGTGGGTCGGGTCAGCGGCCGCGCATCGCCTTGCGGTCCATGCGAACCCGGTTCGGGTCGACGCCGGCCGGCAGCGGAGGCCGCAAGCCGCCCATGGCCTTGAGCCGCTTGTTCACAGCCGCAACCTCTTGCTTGGTGAGCACAGGTTTCATCCGCTGGACCTTGCCGGCGATCTTGCGGACCGACACCTCGTCCTCGCCGCCGCCCTCGCCCACGCGGAGCACGGTCACCGGGACGTTCGGACCCGCGATACGGCTGACCTTCTTGCGTTCTGCCTCACCCAGCTTCACTGCGCGGGCCGCCGGTCCCTCGACGACGAGCACGACACCCGGGCGTCCGGTTGCCCGGAAGACCATGGCGGTCGTTGACATGTCACCGGCTCGGGAGGCCTCAGCGGCGACAGGCTGCTGCTCGAAGTACCAGCCTTTACGCAGTGAGGACAGGGCCGCACCCGAGGCGCCGGGCTGGCCTTCGATGGACTTGTAGGCCGCGCGCTTGGCCCGGATACTCAACACGGTCGAGGCGGCAAGCGCGGCCAAGGGCAGTCCGAGGATCACGAAGTAGACGGGCATGTTGACGAGTACGCCAATAACGACCATTGCGGCGAGCGTGCCGAGAGAGGCTAGCGTCATCCACCAGCCGATCAGCGGGTCTACGGCATGCGCGGCAGTGAAGACCTGACGGATCTGGGCGAAGCGTCCGCTCCCGGAGGATCGGCCCTTCCGCGAGAAGCGTCCAGCCTTCTTGGGCGTGTTTGACTGAGCAGATTCCTTGCGGGCCATAGCGATCAGTCTACCTTCAGGAGACGTGGGACAGGCGGCGCTGCAGCAGCGAGGAAGCCTCTTGACGGGCCGGGCTGTACGACGTGGCAACAAGATGTGACAGCTGCTCGGGAACGGGACGTCCCCAGCGCTTCATGGCCTGGGCCCAGAGGCGACCCGCACGGTACGACGAACGCACCAACGGTCCGCTCATGACGCCCTTGTAGCCGATCTCCGCAGCCCGGTCGGACCACCGGACGAACTCCTCCGGCTTGACCCAGCGGTCGACGGGATGGTGACGCGGCGAGGGACGGAGATACTGCGTGATCGTGATGAGGTCGGTGCCCGCGGCGTGCAGGTCGTGGAGAGCCCGCTCGATCTCGTGCTCCTCCTCACCCATACCCAGGATCAGGTTGGACTTGGTCACCAGACCGGCATCGCGGCCCATGGTGATCACCGACAGTGAGCGCTCATAGCTGAAGGCCGGGCGGATCCGCTTGAAGAGGCGGGGGACCGTCTCGACATTGTGCGCGAACACCTCAGGTTTGGTGTCAAGAACCTGGTCGACGAGCTCGGGGACGCCGTTGAAGTCGGGGACCAGGATCTCGACGCCGGTGCCGGGGTTGAGCTCGTGCACCATCCGGATGGTCTCGGCATAGAGCCAGGCTCCGCCGTCCTCGAGGTCATCGCGGGCGACACCGGTGATGGTGGCGTAGCGCAGGCCCATCTGCCGGACCGACTCGGCGACCCGGCGGGGCTCGTCACGGTCGAGATCATCGGGCTTGCCGGTGTCGATCTGGCAGAAGTCGCACCGACGTGTGCACTGCTCGCCGCCGATCAGGAAGGTGGCTTCCTTGTCTTCCCAGCACTCGAAGATGTTGGGGCAGGCGGCCTCCTGACAGACCGTGTGCAAGCCCCCGGTCTTCACCATCGAGCTGAGCTTGGTGTACTCGGGCCCCATCTTGGCGGTGGTGCGGATCCATTCGGGTTTGCGCTCGATCGGCGTCTCCGAGTTGCGGGTCTCGACACGCAACATGCGACGACCGTCCGGTGCGACGCTCACAAAAAAACTCCCTTGCATGTCCGTGTCACAAACAGGTTGCCCCGGGTCGACGCCAACCGGAGGCAGGACTCAAGGGTACGCCGATGCGCGCACCGTCCCGCCAGGGTCAGCCCAAGACGTTGCTGAGATGCTTCTCGGCGTAAGGGAGCACCTCGCGGACCGTGACGTCGCGACCTAGTTCCTGGCTGATCGAGGTGATTCCGGCGTCCGCGATGCCGCACGGCACGATGACCTGGCCCCACGAGAGGTCGCAGTCGCAGTTGAGGGCAAAACCGTGCATCGTGACGCCCTGGCTCACCCGGATGCCGATGGCGCCGATCTTGCGGTCGGGACCGGACTCATCGGAGCGAATCCACACGCCGCTGCGGCCATCGACGCGACCTGCGGTGACCCCGAGGTCGGCGCAGACCCCGATCATCACCTCTTCGATGCGCCGCACGTGCGCGACCACGTCCAGAGGTGTGGGCAGCGCGACGATGGGATAGCCCACGAGCTGGCCCGGGCCGTGCCACGTGATCTTGCCGCCGCGGTCGACGTCGATGACCGGGGTGCCGTCGAAGGGACGCTCGTGAGCCTCGGTGCGCTTGCCCGCGGTATAGACCGTGGAGTGCTCGAGCAGCAGCACCGTGTCGGGCTCGTCGCCGGCGACAACGGCAGCATGAACCTCGCGTTGACGGGCCCACCCAGCCATGTAGTCGACATAGTCCGGGTTGAACCCCAGGTGCTCGAAACGCATGCTTGCAGCCTACGCGGGGCGACCGGAGATACCTGCCCCTAGGCTGGCGAAGCCCAGACACCGCCGTTCAGACATCAGCCGGGGAGCAGAACCGTTGAGCCGTCACGACATCACGCCCGAGCAAGAGGCGGCCGAGCGCTCGAAGCCCGCCCGCCGTGCCAAGCTGACCCGCCTTCTTGCTGTCGTCCTTGTCCTGCTGGCATGGTTCGCTCTGGCCGGAGTGGGTGGACCGTTGGTCGGCCGGTTGTCGGAGGTACAGAAGAACGACAACGCCTCGTTCCTGCCCAAGTCCGCGGAGTCCACCGAAGTCAACGCGCTCGCGGCGAAGTTCAGCTCGACCAACGCGCTGCCCTACTTCGTGGTGATCCAACGCCCCAAGGGTTTGTTGCCCTCGGACTCGGCCGCGGTGGGGAAGTTCATTGCCGGTATCCCGTCCCTGCCCTTTGACATCAAGGGGTACTCCCTGGGGTCGTACCTCGCACCGGGCCAGGCCCGCACGACGGCTATCCCAAGCCAGGACGGCAAGGCACTCCTGGTGCCGGTGCTCCTCGATGCCAAGAAGGCCGCCGAGGTGATCGGCTCATCCAGTCCACTGTTCGAGGGGGCCAAGGCGCTGAAAGCGTCCGCAGCGACAACGCTGAAACCGAGTGGACTCGACGTCTACGTCACCGGCCCCGGGGGAGTCCTCGCCGACTTCGTCACAGCGTTCAGCGGTATTGACGGCATCCTGCTGTTCGTCGCTCTCGGGGTCGTGTTCTTCATCCTGCTGGTTGTTTATCGCAGCCCGATCCTGCCCATCACGGTGCTCATGACTGCGGTCTTCGGCCTGTCCGTCGCTGCGATGGTGATCTATCCGCTGGCGAAGAACGACATCATCGGGCTGAACGGGCAGAGCCAGGGGATCCTGTCGATCCTGGTCGTCGGTGCGGCAACGGACTACTCGCTGCTCCTTGTCTCCCGCTATCGCGAGGAGCTGCATGAGCACCCGAGCAAGTGGGCGGCGATGGTGGTGGCGTGGAAGGCTGCGGTCTCGCCCATCGCCGCGAGCGCGGCCACGGTCATCCTCGGCCTGCTGTGTCTGCTGCTTTCCCAGCTCGGCAGCACGCGCGGCCTGGGGCCCATCGGCGCACTGGGTATCGCCGGCGCGCTCGTCGCTGCGCTCACCTTCCTACCGGCGGTACTGCTGCTGTTCGGTCGGCGCATCTTCTGGCCGATCATCCCCAAGATCGACCACGTCCACGCTGAGGACTCGGTCGGGCGGCGAGGCATCTGGGGTCGAGTTGCCGGCATGGTGGGTCGTCACCCGCGTCGCACCTGGGTGGTCACGCTGGTGGGTCTGCTCGCCTTTGCTGCGTTCGTGCCGACACTGAAGGCCGACGGGCTCACCCAGTCGCAGGTCTTTCTGAACAAGGTTGACTCGGTCACGGGCCAGGAGGTCCTGGCCAAGCACTTCCCAGCGGGCTCGGGCTCGCCGGTGCAGATCATCACGCCCGAAGCCAAGACCGAGAAAGTGCTGGCCACGGTGAAGTCAGTCGCGGGTGTCGCCTCGGCGTTCGTCGGGGAGGCGCCAGGGGTGCCAGCGAAGGTCGTCGACGGCAGTGTCCTCGTCCAGGCGACATTGACCCTCGGCGCCGACAGCCCGGCGGCCGAGGCGGTGGTCGAAAAGTTGCGGGGAGCGCTGGACCGGGTCGGCACCGACGTCCTGGTCGGCGGGAGCACAGCCGTCAACTTCGACGTCCGGCAGGCCAGCGAGCGGGACCTCCGGGTCGTCATCCCGGCCATCCTGGTCGTGGTGTTCCTCGTGCTGATGCTGTTGTTGCGATCACTGGTGGCGCCGGTGATCCTCGTCGTCGCCAATGTCATCTCGTTCGCAGCCACCCTTGGCGTGTCGGCGGTGATGTTCAACTATGTCTTCCACTTTCCTGGGTCCGATCCGGCGACCCCGCTCTATGCCTTCGTATTCCTGGTGGCGCTGGGAATCGACTACTCGATCTTCCTGATGACACGGGTCCGCGAGGAGTCAGTCGAGCGCGGCACCAGGCCCGGAATCCTGGTCGCGTTGGCGGTGACCGGCGGCGTCATTACCAGTGCGGGCATCGTTCTGGCATCGACGTTCTCGGCGCTGGCGATCATCCCGCTCGTTTTCCTCGCTGAGATTGCCTTCATCGTCGCCTTCGGTGTGCTGATGGACACGACCGTGGTCCGCTCCCTCTTGGTGCCGGCCTTCGCGTACGACCTCGGTCGACGCATATGGTGGCCCAGCCGGCTAGACACATGACCAACGCTTCGATAGCCAAAGCCGCGATGACCGCCGTTGGCCTGGCCGGTTTCGGCTCCGCGGGCCGGGGCATCCACGCGCCCCTTCTGCAGCAGGCTGCTATGGCGATCGCCGCCGTATCGACGTCCGATCCGCAACGCGCGGAACAGGTTCGGGCCGATCTGCCGGACGCCCGCGTGGTGGCGAACCTCGACGCGCTGCTTCAGGTGGACGGGCTCGATCTCATCGTCCTGGCCACTCCAAGCGGCCTTCACGCTCGTCAGGCTCGGCAGTGTATTGACGCGGGGATCGCGGTGGTGGTCGACAAACCCCTGGCCACGGATGCAGTGCAGGCGCTCGAGGTCGTCGAGGCAGCACGTGCGGCTGGCGTGGCACTGACGGTTTTTCAGAACCGACGGTTCGACGCTGAGCATGTTGCCGCTCGGGAGACCGTGCGATCCGGTCGGCTCGGCGAGGTGTTCCGTCACGAGTTCCGTTGGGAACGTTGGCGTCCCACGCCGAAAGACCGCTGGCGTGAGAACGCTTCGACGGCTGAGGGCGGGGGCATCCTGCTCGATCTGCACAGTCACATGATCGACGCGGCGGTTGACCTGTTCGGGCCGATCGACACGGTCTATGCCGAGGTCGCCGCACGCACCACCACCGCCGAGGATGACGCGTTCCTGTCGTGTCGGCATATATCTGGGGTGGTCTCGCACCTGGGTGCGACGTCGGTGGCCGCCGCACCTGGTCCGCGGGTGCGGATCCTGGGGCGAAGCGGAGCCTTCCTGCTCAACCAGTTCGAGGACGACGGAGACGACATCTATCCGGACCTGGCGGACGGTGACCCCTCGCACTGCGGCTGGCTCTACGAGGGTGACCGCCGGACACCGGTGGCTCGACCCGAGGCCGGGCAGGTCGACTTCTATCGTCAGGTGATGCGGGCCCTTGCCTCGCCGGACCCACAGGGCGGCATGCCCGTCGACCCGTA
>JAYSQH010000396.1:0-12444 GCA_043721655.1 Phycicoccus sp.
CTGCTTGTCGGAAAACCCGGGCTCGACGGACACAGCAACGGCGCCGAGCAGGTCGCCGTCCGAGCCCGCGATGCCGGTTTCGAGGTCATCTACCAAGGCATCCGGCTCACCCCCGCGCAGATCGTCGCAGCCGCAGTGGCCGAAGACGTGCATTGCGTCGGTCTCTCGATCCTGTCCGGCTCGCACATGGAGCTGGTTCCCCAGGTGCTAGAGGGCCTCAAGGCCGCCGGCGCCGGTGACCTGCCGGTCATCGTCGGGGGCATCATCCCCGACAGGGACGCCGCGGCGCTGCGCGACATGGGCGTCGCCGCGGTCTTCACGCCCAAGGACTTCGGCCTGACCCAGATCATCGGCGGCATTGTCGATGTGATCCGGACCTCTCGCGGTCTGTCGGACAGATGACCAGCCCCGCCGGAGAACACGAGCAGGGCCACCAGCGGCGCGGCGTTCTTGTCACCGGCGCATCCCGTGGTGTCGGCGCCGAAGTGGCACGCACGTTCGCGAACGTCTGCGGTGACCGCGTCGCCATCCATTGCCGGGGGAGCCGAGCCCAGGCCGACGCCGTACTCGAGACGCTCGATGGCTGCGGCCACGTCGTCGTCCAGGGTGACCTGGCCTCGGCGGAGGACGTGCGCAGGCTCGTGGCAGAGGCGATTCAGGCCTTGGGGCGGATCGACGTCCTGGTCAACAACGCGGCAGTGTTCGCGGACGATCCACGCAAGAAGGGACGTCGTCTGAGCTGTGACGTGGCGGGGTCGTCCTACGAAGAGTGGGTCAGCGCGTGGCGTCGCACCACTGAGGTCAACCTGCTCGGGACGGCCAACGTGACCTACCAGGTCGCCCGTCACATGATCGAGGTTGAGCCAGCCGCCGGCTTCCCTCGTGGGCGCATCGTCACTGTCGGTTCCCGCGGGGCCTATCGCGGTGAGCCGGAAGTCCCCGCGTATGGCGCGAGCAAGGCGGCCGTGCACTCGATGACGCAGTCGCTGGCCGTAGCGCTGGCACCCCATGGCATCGGCTGCATCGGGATCGCTCCCGGGTTCATCGCTACCGACATGACGGCCGAGCTGCTCGAAAGCCCTGCAGGGCAGGCGATCCGGGCTCAAAGTCCGTTCGGTCGCGTAGCCACGCCACAGGAGGTGGCGTTGGCCATCATGGCGTTGGCCGGGCCGGGAGCCGAGTGGGCCTCCGGCTCGATCGTCGACTTCAACGGTGCGTCATACCTTCACTAGCATTCCCGCACGCCACATCCACTCTCAGCCAGACGGCCTACAGTCCCATCATGAGTGACCTGCAGTGTCCTGCCACCATGCTCATCGCCCGACACGGTGACGCGGATCAGGTGCGCGTCCTTGTCGAGCAGGTGCGTCCGCGCAGGGTCGCCGCGGTCTACAGCAGCCGCATGGACCGAGCCGTCGAGTCGGCCGAGCTGGCGGCGTCAGAGCTGGGGGTGCGGTCGGCTGAGGTCGACGGACTGCAGGAGTCTTCGGGGGAGCTGGCTGTGGCGGTCCTCACACGGTTCACGAAGGCCATCGAAGGGATCGCCGACGTACACCGTGGTGAGACCGTGCTGGTGTTCGCACACAGCGGAGCCATGTCGCTGGTGATCCCGAGGCTCTCGGTCAACATGCGCAATGACGTTGCGGCGCAACGTTTCCTGTCGAACTGCGCCGTTGCCGAGGTCGAGGTTGATGCGGACGGCTGGCGGCTTGTCTCCTGGCCTGGGCGGCTGACGATCTCAGAACAGGCGTGAACCCGCGTCGTCGGTGCCCTTGAGCGCGTCATAGTCCAAAGTCACGCACCGTATGCCGCGGTCTGCGGCCAACGTGCGCGCCTGCGGCTTGATCTCCTGGGCGGCAAAGACACCGGTGACCGGCGCCAGGTGAACGTCACGGTTCATCAGCTCGAGGTAGCGGGTCAGCTGCTCGACACCGTCGATGTCCCCGCGGCGCTTGATCTCGACAGCGACCGAGGCACCAGTTGCGTCCTTGCACAGGATGTCGACCGGCCCGATGGCGGTCATGTACTCGCGACGGACCAGCGTGAAGCCCGGCCCCAAGGTGGCGATGTGTTCGGCGAGCAGCCTTTGGAGATGGGCCTCGACGCCATCCTTGACCAGGCCGGGGTCCAGGCCCAGCTCATGCGCCGAGTCATGCAGCACCTCGTGCAGCATGACCCGGAGGCGGTCCTCGGACTTCGCGTGCTGGACCACCCAGACCGACTCGACACCGTCGGCGATCTCGTGAGCCTCGGGGGAGACCTCGGCCATGGCGCACGGAGGGGACATCCAGTTCAGCGGCTTGTACGACCCTCCGTCGCTGTGGATGAGCACGGACCCGTCGGCCTTGACGAGCAACAACCGGGTCGCCAGCGGCAGGTGGGCCTGCAGCCGACCCTGGTAGTCGACACTGCACCGAGCTATGACCACACGCACCCTGGCAGCCTACCCAGCCGGCGCTGCGGGAATGTGACCACGAGCTCGCAGGTGCGCCCTCCCATGCCCTCTGGCGCTCTGACAGACTCGCGGCATGGCTCGTGACCTCAAGACAGTTGGCGTGATCGGACTCGGCACCATGGGTGCGGGCATCGTGGAGGTGTTCGCTCGCAACGGCCTTGATGTCGTGGCGGTCGAGGTCTCCCAGGAGGCCGTTGAAAAGGGCCAGGGGGTCCTTTGGCGCTCGACCGACCGAGCGCTTTCTCGCGGCAAGCTGACCGAGCAGCAGCAGACCGAGCTGCTTGGCCGGGTGCGCTTCACGTCCGACCTGGCCGACCTTGCCGAGTGCGACCTCGTGGTTGAGGCCGTCCCTGAGCAGCTTGATCTCAAACGCGACGTCTTCGCCAGGCTGGACCAGATCGTGAAGCCGGATGCGATCCTGGCCACCAACACCTCCAGTTTGTCCGTCACCGAGATCTCGGTCGCGACCGAACACCCGCGTCGCGTCGTCGGCATGCACTTCTTCAACCCTGCGCCGGTACAGAAGTTCGTCGAGGTCATCCGGACCGTCGTGGCCGATGAGATCGTCGTTGAGGACGTCAAGGCGCTCGCTGAGCAGATCGGCAAGGTGCCCGTCGTCATCGGCGACAAGGCCGGGTTCATCGCGAACGCACTGCTATTCGGCTACCTCAACCACGCCGTTGACATGTTCGAGAGCCGCTATGCCACTCGCGAGGACATCGACGCCGCGATGCAGCTCGGCTGCGGGCTGCCGATGGGTCCTCTGGCCCTGATGGACCTGATCGGTCTCGACACTGCCTACGAGATCCTGGACACGATGTACAAGCAGGGACGCGACCGCCTGCATGCGCCGAGCCCCATTCTCAAGCAGATGGTCGCGGGCGGGCTCAAGGGCCGCAAGACCGGTCGCGGCTTCTACACCTTTGACCAGGCCGGCAGCTCCACCGTCGTCGCCGACCATCTCACGCCGCTCACCGGGGTCCACGAGGGTCGCCTACGATCCGTGAAAACCGTTGGTGTGGTTGGCTCCGGCACCATGGCGACCGGGATCATCGAGGTGTTCGCCAAGGCGGGCTATGCCGTGACGTACGTCGCGCGTTCAGAGGCCAAGGTTGGCGCGGTCAAGGACGCCATCGGCAAGAGCCTGGAGAAGGCCGTTCAGCGTGGCAAGCTCGATGAGGGCGACCGTGACGCTGCGATCGGGCGTCTCAGCGGCACCACCGCGCTCGAGGACCTGGCCCAGGTCGACCTGGTGGTCGAGGCGGTCGTGGAGGACCTCAAGGTCAAGCAGGCGCTGTTCGAGAACCTCGACGAGATCTGCAAGCAGGGTGCGATCCTGGCCACGACCACCTCCTCCCTGCCGGTTATCGAGTGCGCGGCGGTGACCAAGCGGCCGCAGGACGTCGTGGGCATGCACTTCTTCAACCCGGCCCAGGTCATGAAGCTCGTCGAGGTGGTTCACACCGTCTCGACCGCTGACGATGTCGTGGCCACGCTGCAGGAACTTTGTCGTTCGATCGGCAAGCATCCGGTGACCTGTGGCGACCGGGCAGGCTTCATCGTCAATGCGTTGCTCTTCCCCTATCTCAACGACGCCGTCAAGATGCTCGAAGCGCACTACGCCAGTGCTGATGACATCGACACCGCCATGAAGACCGGCTGTGGCTACCCGATGGGCCCGTTCGAGCTCCTCGACGTGGTCGGTCTCGACGTCTCTCTTGCCATCCAGCGCGGGCTTTACCTCGAGTTCCGCGAGCGCGGTTTCGCCCCGGCGCCTTTGCTGGAGCATCTCGTGACCGCCGGTTACCTTGGCCGCAAGGTGGGGCGCGGTTTTCGCACCTACCCGTGACCCAAACCCTCGCCACGACGCCCGCCTATCCTTGAACCATGGCCCGACCCAACCGACGACGTCCCGAGGGCACCGGGCTTGACCTGGACCGCGCCATCGGTGGGGTCGAACGCCGCGAGTTCCACAGCGACGGCGAATGGTTCGTCCGCCACGTCACCGGTGCCAGCTCGGCGAAGTCGTTCCGGTGCCCGGGCTGCCAGCAAGAGGTGCCCCCCGGCATACCGCATGTCGTCGCCTGGCCAGCAGAGGGCATGGGCGGCCTGGAGGACCGGCGGCATTGGCATACCCCCTGTTGGGCCGCGCGTGGCCGGCGTAAACCCAAGGGATCCACTCGTTGAATGCCTGCCGATGAAAACCTACAGCCGATGAGTGCTGTTGGCACACATACGATTCGGGCCAGCACGATCCTGCCGGCCCGCCGTCGGGAAATCGAGCTGCACACAGCTGATGGCCTGCGACTGGTCGGCGAGCTGGCCCTGCCACTCGATCGCGACCCGGTCGCGACGCTGATCACCTTGCACCCGCTGCCCACCCATGGTGGGTTCATGGACAGTCACGTCCTCAGGAAGGCGGCCTACCGGCTCCCCGCCCTGGCCGATATCGCCGTCCTTCGGTTCAACACTCGCGGAACGACATCGCCGCGAGGCACGTCCGAAGGCACCTACGACGAGGCCAGGGACGAGCGGTTCGACGTTGAGGCGGCCATCGAGTTCGCCGAGTTCGCTGAGGCCCCGACGCTGGTGAACCGTTGGCTGATCGGCTGGTCCTTCGGCACGGACCTCGCGCTGATGTACGGCAACGACCCTGCGATCGAGGGCGCTATCCTGCTCAGCCCGCCGCTGAAGTTCAGCACCCCCGCGGACCTGCGGGGGTGGGCGGACTCGGGCAGGTCCGTGGTTGCGCTCGTGCCCGAGCTCGACGACTACGTTCGGCCCGACGAGGCAGTGCAGCGGTTCGCAGCGATACCCCAAGCCAGGGTGGTCGGGGTCGAGGGCGCGAAGCATCTGTGGGTGGGGGAGCCCTATCTGCGCCGGGTACTCGACGAGATCGTCGACACTGTGCGCCCTGGCTTCGGGCCACTGCCCACCACTTGGCACGGAGATGTGGCCACGGCGTCCGTCATCTAGCCGGTCCAGCGAAACTGCGTTGTGAGCGTTCAGGTCTGATGCTGGCGCGGGACCAGCACCTCTTCGTAGATGAGCAAGAGGCCGGCGGCCACGGGGATCGCCAGGAGGGCGCCGAGAACTCCGAGCAAAGTGCCGCCGGCGAGGGCGGCGATCACGGTGACGGCGCCGGGCACCGAGATGGTCCGCTGCATAATCCTGGGCGCGACGACGTAGTTCTCCAGCTGCTGGTAGACCACGTAGTAGACCAGTGCGATCGCCGCTTTCGTGGGGTCGTCGAACAGGGCTACCAGGCTCACGATGGCCGCACCGAGCGAAGCACCGACCATGGGGATGAGCCCCAAGAAGCCGACGACGACGGACAGCACGGCGGCATAGCGGATGCCGACGATCGACATCATGACCCAGCTGAAGACCGCGTTGATGGTTGCGACGGCCACCTGCCCGATCGCGTAGCTGCCGACGCGACGCATGATCTCCTCGGATAGCGAGGTGAAGCGCGGCCGACGTGAGCGGGGCACCAGTCCGTATGCCGCGACCTTCACCTTGGGCAGTGAGGAGAGAAAATAGAGCGTCAGCACCAGGACGGTGAGGAAGGCGAAGAATCCGGAGGCCAGCGCCTTGCCTGCGCCGAGCACTCCGCCGAAGACTCCACTCATGAAGTCGCCGTTCGTCACCAGCTTCTCGAACTCGACCTGGAACTTCTCGAGCACGTGATAGTGGCTGTCGATGTCCTGGATGATCCGGTTGCTGAGCAGGTTGTCGAGGTACTTCGGCGCGTTGTCGGCGAGCAGACCACCCTGTTGGGCCACCGGCGGCACCACGACGAATCCGAGTGCCGTGAACACGGCGACCAGTCCGCCGAAGACGATCCCCACGGAGAGCGGCCGTCGCAGCCCGCGGCTGTTCAACGCCTCGACCAGTGGGTTGAGGGCAAGGGTCAGGAAGAATGCGACCACCAACAAGGTGATGACCGCGGTCAGCTGGCCGAGCGCCCTGAACAGGCCGTAGGCGACGAGGACGCCGAGCGCTCCGACAAACCCGATGTAGAACGGTGAGGTTCGGTTGAGCGGTCTTCCGGCCGTGCCGTAGTCGCGACGCCCGTTGGGTTCGCGGGAACCGAGCGACAGGGCGTCCTGAAGGAGGTCGTGCTCAGGCTGCTCCTGCGTCTCGGCGCCTTCGACAGGGACGACAGGGACGACAGGGACCTCAGGGACGTCAGGGCCATGCGGGGCGATCGGGGTGGGTGCGTTGCTGGCGCGCAGAAGCTCGAGCTGCCGTTGACGAAAGTCGGACCATCGTTTCAACATCGGTGTGACCTCCCGCGCCGAGCCTAATGGGCCGGTTCAGGCCGGCACCACGGCCAGGCCGGTCAGGTAGCCCAGGTCTGCGCCGGGACTGGCCAGAAGCGCGTCGAACCCAGACGCAAGCAGCCCGTTTCGGGCCCCGCCCAATCGGGCGGCGAGGTCAAAACGGGCTGCCATTGGTACTCCTTCTACTCGATCTTGCCCATGACGCGCTTCACGAACGGCGCGCCGGCCACTGCGACCAGCCCGGCGACACCAACGTAGATCGCCACGCTACTGAATACGTCACTGGCGCTCTTGTTCTCGAGCCCACCCGCAGTCAGTCCGGCGAACAGGTTGCCGAGCGCGGTTGCGACGAACCACAGCCCCATCATCTGGCTGATCCGGTCGCGGGGCGCGAGCTTGGTGATGGAGGACAGCCCGACAGGGGAGAGGCACAGCTCGCCCACAGTGTGCAGGAAGTAGGTCACGACCAGCCACGAGATGGCCACAGAGCCGGCCTTGGTGGCGCCGGCGGAACCCCAGGCCAGGACGAAGAAGCCAGTCGACAGCCCGATCAGGCCGAGCGCGAACTTCATCGGGATGGACGGGTTCTTCTTGCGTCGCGCCAGGAAGGTCCACAGGTAGCCGAAGACCGGAGCCAGGATGATGATGAAGATCGGGTTGACGTTCTGCAACCACGACGTCGGCATCTCCCAGCCCATGATGTTGCGGTTGGTGAGCTTCTCGGCGAAAAGGTTCATCGAGGAGCCGGCCTGCTCGAAGCCGGACCAGAAGATGGCGGACAGGACGAAGAGCCAGACGACGACGAGGATGCGGCGCTTGTCCTCGCGGCCGTAGCCGGCGCGAAGAAGCAGGTAACCGAAGTAGATGACGGCTATCACGACGATGCCGTAGCCGAGCCACTGCGCCACGTCGGTCACCGAAAGGCTGATCGCGCCGGAGACGCCGAGGTAGGTCAGGAGGCCCACTGCGGCCAGGACCGTTGCGGTGACCGAGTAGAACTTGCGCGCCAGGACCGCTTTGGCCGCGGTGTCGGTGGACGCTGTGTGCAGCCCAGCCTCGCCGAGGTACTTGGCTCCCATGCGGTACTGGACGAGCCCGATCAGCATGCCCACACCGGCCGCGGAGAAGCCCCAATGGTAGTTGATCTTCTCACCGATGGTGCCCGTGATGAACGGGCCCAGGATCGCGCCCATGTTGATGCCCATGTAGAAGATCGAGAAGCCCGCGTCCCGCTTGGCGCCGAGAGTCTGTGTCTCGGCACTGTCCGGGCTCTGCGTACCCAGGACACGTGCCCGCACGTCATACAGCTGGCCGACGATGCTGGAGACGTTCGGCTTGAGCAGCCCAGTGCCCACGATGATGAAGAACAACCCAAGGAAGAAGGTGGGTAGGACCGGCAGCCCGATCAGCGGGGCGGCGAGGGTGAAGTGCCCCGTGGCGATGATGCAGCCGCCGACGAACACCGCCCGCTGCTGACCCATCAGCTTGTCGGCTACCCAGCCGCCGGGCAGCGCGAGCAGGTAGACCATGGACGTGTACAGGCCATAGATGGCGGTCGAGGTACGTACATCCAGCCCGAGGCCGGCGTTGGTGCCCGTTACTGCAGCGGTCATGAAGAGCACGAGGAGAGCCCTCATGCCGTAATAGCTGAACCGCTCCCAAACCTCGGTGAAGAAGAGTGTGGAAAGGCCACGAGGATGGCCAAACCGCATTCCCTCGTCGGGTGTCTCCCTGACGTCGGGTGTCTCCATGACTGTGCTGGCCATCGTTCGGCCCCTTCACTCGTCGCGAGAAATGCCCCAGATGGACGTCTTTGTCCACCTGAAGCGAGGCCCCTGATCTTGGAGACCGCGCGATTGTAGGCTACAGACCGAGTCTCTGAAAGACTAAACGGCATCTGTCTCAGGCCTTGGACGAAAACCCCTATATCACGAGTCGCTAAACCGGTTGATAGCGGGTAGGTACGCTTCCCTCTTCTCAGGGTCTGTGACACCGAGGCCGGGCCGCGGAGCGAGGGCGAGGACGCCGACCTTGCCCTGGTGCAGGTTGCGGTGGACGTCGTACGCAGCCTGTCCGACCTCGTCCAGGGAATACGTCTTGCTCAGTGTCGGGTGGATGAGCCCACGGTTGATCAGGTCGTTGGCCTCCCATGCCTCCCGGTAGTTGGCGAAGTGCGAGCCGATGATTCGTTTGAGGCTCATCCACAGGTAACGGTTGTCGTACTCGTGCATGAACCCCGAGGTCGAGGCACAGGTCACGATGGTGCCGCCACGGCGCGTGACGAAAACGCTGGCACCAAAGGTTTCTCGTCCCGGGTGCTCGAAGACGATGTCGGGGTCCTTGCCACCGGTCAGCTCGCGAATCTTGGCGCCGAAGCGCTTCCACTCTCTCGGGTCCTGGGTCTTCTCGTCCTTCCAGAAGCGATAGCCCTCGCCGGTCTCGTGGCTGCGGTCGATGACCAGGTCGGCACCCATCCGATGGCAGAGCTCGGCCTTGTCCGGGCTGGACACGACGCAGATCGGGGTGGCCCCGGACGCGAGCGCCATCTGCGTGGCATACGAGCCCAGTCCGCCGCTGGCACCCCAGATCAGGACGACGTCGCCGAGCTTCATTCCTGCGCCGTTGCGCGAGACCAGCTGCCGGTATGCCGTGCTGTTGACCAGCCCGGGTGAGGCAGCCTCCTCCCAGGTGAGGTGCTTGGCCTTGGGCATGAGCTGGTTGGTCTTGACCAGTGCGAGGTCCGCCAGACCGCCGAAGTTGGTCTCGAAGCCCCAGATCCGCTGCTCGGGGTCCAGCATCGTGTCGTTGTGACCGTCGGCGTGCTCGAGCTCAACGGACAGACAGTGCGCCACGACCTCGTCGCCGGGCTTCCACGCGTTGACACCGGGGCCCGTCCGCAGAACGACGCCACACAGGTCGGAGCCGACCACATGGTAGGGCAGGTCGTGCTTCTTGGTCAGTGGCGAGACCCGGCCATAGCGCTCGAGGAAGCCGAAGGTCGACATCGGCTCAAAGATCGAGGTCCACACCGTGTTGTAGTTGATGGCGCTGGCCATCACCGCCACGATCGCCTCGCCCGGGCCCAGCTCTGGGACGTCGACCTCCTCGACGTGCAGGCTCCGGCGCGGGTCCTTGTCACGACTCGCCAGGCCGGCGAACATGTCGACCTCGTCCTTGTGCACCGTGACGCCCCGGTATTTCGCCGGGATCTCAAGTGCGGCAAAGGTTTCCGGCGATCGGTCGCCGGACAGGATCGCATCCAGAATGGCCTGCATCGTGGTACTCCTCAGAAACGGTCGGGCAAGTCAGGACCAGGGCGTCTGGGCAAAACTACTTGCGGGTGGGCCGACAGGGGAAGGGTATGAGACTGCTCCCACACGGTGACCTCTCTCACCGTGGGCGTTGCCGATGCTCGCCGGCCTCACCATCTGGCCGTTCACCTGTTCGATCAACCCCCGCCCAGCCCACAAAGCTCGGAGACGGTCGCGAAGGCGAAACCTTCAGCCTTGAGGCTAACGATGATGGCGTCGAGATGTTCGATCGTCACGAGCCGGTTATCCGGGCCGGTGTCGTGGGCGAGGAGGATCGAGCCCGGCCGCGCGGCCTTGCGGACAGACTCGACGATGCCGCTGGGGTTGTCCACGAAGCGACTCTCGTCCATCTGGGCGCTCCATAACACGGTGGTCAGTCTCTGCTCGGCTGCGGCTAGCAGGCACGAACCGGCAATGTGCCCATATGGAGGCCGGAACAGCGTGGGGCGCGTCCCGTAGGCCTGTTCGATGATCGCCGAGGTGTGCTTCAGCTGGTCAAGGCTCTCGGCGTAGTCCAACCGCGCGAGGTCGGGGTGGTCCCAGCTGTGGTTAGCCAGCTCGTGGACGCCCACCGAGCCGCGGTGGATCGCTCCGTGGCGTTGCACGTTGATCCCCTTGAGGAAGAAGGTCGCTCGGACATCGTGCCTGGCCAAGGCCTCGAGCACGCGGGGTGTCCAGTCCGGCATCGGCCCGTCGTCGAACGTCAGGGCCACCCGCCGGGTGTCCGTGCTGCCGGACCACACCACCGCGCTTCCAGCCGCCGACGGGGCCGAGAGGTCGGGTCGGATCCCCGACGCGTAGCCACCGTAGAACTGAAGCGGAGTCGTGCGATGGGTATCGGCGTACGCCTTCTCGGCGGTGACAACCCCGAGCGCTCCGACAGCAGTGGCGCCCATCCCCACCAGCAGGTCCCGCCTGTTAACCGCCACGGGCCGATGGTAGATCACTCGAACACAACGGTGGCTGGCGTAGGCTCGCGTTCCCGGCGCGTTGGCGGCCGCGTCATGTCACACTGTGGCCGGGTGTGACCTTTGCACGCGAGTTGATGGTCGGGACGGGGGGCCGTGAGGCGAGGCACGGTGTGGTTCTCAGCGGTTCTGGGCTCGGTGGCCGTCGTCGCAAGCCTGGTTTCGGCCACGGCAGGGCCACGGCCGGTGGAGCAGCCGAGCCTGATCACGAGCTCCAACTGGAGGGCGACGAAGGACATTTCGGGACCGGTCCCTCGAGGACCGATCGCCGACGCCGCCTGGCTGTCCACGGGCTCGGTGCCGGGACACGGCACGCGTTGGGAAGATATGGTTCGCACGGCCTTGCTCGACGTGCACCAGCTGAGTCAGCCCAGCGGCGCGGTTGCGGCTGGCGCGGGCAAGAGCTGGAGCTACGCCTGGCCGCGTGACACCGCCTTCGTCGCGGTCGCCCTGGACCGGGCGGGTCATCATGGCGAAGCGTTGCAGGCGTTGGAGTTCATACAGCGCGTCCAGCTGGAGGACGGTGGTTTCGAGGCGCGGTACCTCCTGGACGGCAGCGGCACGCCCGATGGGCGGACCCGACAGTCCGACGGTGCGGGCTGGGCACTGTGGGCCCTTCAGGAGGTCAGCCGGACCTCTGGGACCGGGGCGCTGTCCCCAGGGCTTCGCTCGCTGCTCGACAACGCCACCGGGTTCGCCCTTTCGCTCACCGAGGACGGCCGCCGGCTCCCGCCACCCTCTCCCGACTACTGGGAGGTGCGGGTCAGCCGTACGTCGCTCGGCACGGTGGCGCCGCTGTTGGCCGGTCTCCGTGCCAGTGAGCAGATGTATGCCGCACTCGGCCAGTCTGAGCTCGCTGCCCGTTCCGGCGTCGCGGCCTCGAGGCTGCGCACCGTCGTCGGCGCACGGTTCGCTGACGGCTACGAACGCTTTGGCTCCGGTTGGTTCGGTGGCGGTGGCCTGGACGCCGCTATCTCGTTCCTCATGCCACCGTTCGCAGAGTCCCCGGCCCCTCAGGTCGTGGACGCCTGGACGCGCTACCAGTCCGACGGGCTGCGTCCCGCTGGCGGTCTCGCCCCCGGAGCGGGCTGGAAGCAGGACGGGATCTCGTGGACGCCCGAGACCGCCATGGTCGCCTATACCGCTGCCATGAGTGGGCGAAGAGAGCTGGCCGCGCAGTGGATGGACTGGCTCAGCGCTCACCGAACCAGGTGGGGCAGCCTGCCCGAGAAGGTGCTAGCCAACGGCGCTCCCGCAGGTCCGGCGCCGTTGGGGTGGACGGCATCCCTGGTCATCCTGACGGCTGCCGAGCTGGACGTGCAGTCAAACGGGCAGTAGTCGCCATTCGTAGGGGGCTCGTGCGGAGGTCGCCTGGTATTGGCGTCGTCGTGCACGTTTGGCGGCCTTTCGCGGTCGCCGTCTGT
>JAYSQH010000397.1:0-3618 GCA_043721655.1 Phycicoccus sp.
GGGGAGCACCTCTTCGGTGCGACCAGCTCGTTCGGCTGGCGTTTCGGCGTGGCCCTGCTCGGCACCCTGTCCATCCTGATGGTCGGGCGTGCGGCCCGGCGGATGTTCGGTTCGACATTGCTCGGCACGATCGCCGCCATCCTCCTGGCCTTCGACGGCCACCACTTCGTCCACTCGCGGACCGGTCTGCTGGACCTCACGCTCATGTTCTGGGTGCTCGCCGCGTTCTGCGCCCTGCTCATCGACCGGGACCATTCCCGGGAGGTGCTGGCGCGCAAGGTCGGTGCGCTGACAGACGTCGTCGCAGACAGCAGCGGCGCGGACGCGACGACGCGGCATACAGCCATGATCTTCGGTCCCTGGCTCGGCTGGCGACCTTGGCGCTGGGTCGCGGGCATCTGCCTCGGGTTGGCCGTGGGCAGCAAGTGGTCGGGTCTGTTCTTCGTCGTCGCCTTCGGTCTGATGACGGTCCTGTGGGACATGGGGGCGCGGCGAGCCGCAGGAGTGCGCCGCTGGTGGTGGGGTGCCGTCGTGCTGGACGGCCTGTATGCCGGGCTGCTGACGGTGGGCCTGACGGTCCTGGTCTACGTCGGGTCCTGGGGAGGATGGTTCGCCTCCAAGAACGCCTACGACCGGCAGTGGGCTGTCAGCCACCCCGCAACGACCTTCGCGTGGGTGCCGGACTCCATCCGCTCGTTCTGGCAGTACCACCAGGAGATCTACTCCTTCCACATCAACCTGACCTCGGCCCATCCGTACAAGACCAACCCATGGTCGTGGCTGATCCAGGGCAGGCCCACCTCCTTCTTCTACGAAGGCCCGAAGAAGGGCCACGACGGCTGCCTGGTCGACCTGTGCAGCAAGGCGATCACCTCGCTCGGAACGCCGACGGTGTGGTGGGGCGGGACCCTGGCGATCGTCGTCCTGCTGTTCATGTGGGCTCTGCGCCGCGACTGGCGAGCGGGCGCGATCCTGGCCGGTCTCGCGGGCGGATACCTGCCGTGGTTCAACTTCCAGCACCGAACCATCTACAGCTTCTATGCGGTCGCGTTCGTGCCGTTCGTGGTACTCGCCGTGACCTATGTGCTTGGGCTGGGCATCGGCGGGCCCACAGCGTCACCCGGCCGACGCCAGATCGGCCTGCTGGCGGCCGGGATCTTCGTGGTCACCACCGTCGCGCTCTTCACGTTCTTCTACCCGATCTACACCGCGCAGGTCATTCCCTTCTCGCAGTGGCAGATGCGGATGTGGCTGCCCAGCTGGATCTAGGTTCTCTCGCCGGATGTGGGAGGTGACCGAGTCAAGGGGATTTCGGCAACCTCGGGGACAAGGAACTCGCCCAACAGCCCTGGCACCGCTCGGTTTCCGAGCGCGACAGCCATAGCCAGCGGCAGGTCCGTGACGGCATAACCCTGTCGGCCTGCCGCCGTGGTTGCGGTCAGTGTCGCTAGTCCGGCCCGGCGCTGGAAGAAGGTTCGGCGAAGATTCCAGCCGATGATGCCGTCGCAGTCGAGCACATCACGTCGGCGGCCGAGCGAGCCCTGTTGCGTGACCAGAGCGCCGCCGGACAGTGCGTGCCCCAGGGAACGGTAGCGATCCCCGGCGAGCGCCGCCGCGACCGGGATCGTCAGAATGGCCGCAACCCCGACCACTGACGGGGCCCCCGACCAGACGGCCAGACCCGCTACTGCCACGAGGACGAACGCCGGCATCAGAGCCCGCAGAAAACGCCGTCGACGGGCGGCCGCACCGTGTGCGCTGAGGGAGACCTCCATCGCAGTTGGGTTCCTCAGGATCTCGCTCGCGACGGCCCTCGCCACTGCGACTGGTGCAGGCGGGAGCAACAGGGAGCTGCCACCGTCGGCTCTGCCCTTGGACTCAAGCCCCGTGGTGATGCCGCTCAGCCGTGCCGCGTGGACCGAACGCAACAGCAGAGGCTCACTCAGCTCGACGCCCCTCAGCCTTCGTTCCTCGATACTGGTAGCCCGGGTGGTCAACAGCCCGCGCGTCACATGGAGGCTGCCGTGGGCATGCCGCGAGAGGCGAAAACCCCAGTACGACAGGACATAACCGCCGATCGACAAAGCGGTGACCACAGTGGCGAGCACGACCACGCCCTGCAGCACGTCCAACCAGATGGCCGTGCGCGCCAGGTGTCCCAGGAGCCCCTTGACCGTTCCCACGTCGCTGGGGGTGACCTGGAACTGGTCGAGAAGGTTCCAGGCCAGGCCGAGGATCGCCGCAGCGGCCAGGACCCCTGACATGGTGAACGGCGCGAAGCGCACCCACTGCGGGTCGAGTCGCGCCAGCTCCGTGTCCGATGGCTGAATGTCGGCCAGCTGAGCTTCTGGCAGCTCGGTATCGCGCTCCTCGACCGCTTGCGCGAGTCCCTCCACCGTGGCTTTGAGAGGCACAGCGATGCGATGGAGCAGCTCGGCGCGCAAGGCTGCCGCCTCTGCGGCGGGGAGCGAGTCCAGCACCAACCCGCTCCCGCCCCTTCCGCCGCTCCCGTGGCTGCCGGTACCGATGTCGACCTTGGCGAGCCCCAGAAGCCGGTGCAGCGGGGAGGCGGTCACGTCAACGCTACGGACCCGATCAGCTGGAGCAGCAACGGTTTTGCGCTGCAGCAGCCCGGTGCGCAGCTGCACCTGCTCAGGAGTGATCCGGTATCGCGTGGTCGCCCAGCGCAGCACGCTCAATGCAATGACCAAGACGACACCAACAGGACCCAGCCACCACGCCTCCCCACCGCCCACGGAGCGACCCGCGACGACCAGGCCGATAAGGGCGGGAACGGCCCGGCCCAGCTCCCGGACCGGATGGACCAACAGCATCCGGATGCTCAGACGGCGCCAGGACTGATCCCGTTGAGTTCCGGTCACCGTCACGTCGCGTCGCCCTCGCTGCGGCTGGTGACCTCGGTGAGGTGGGCGACCAGGCCGTCGGCGATGGTCCGGTCCAGACCATGGATCCGCAGTGGCCCGGCGGCGGATGCCGTGGTGACGGTGACGTTCGCGAGCCTGAACAGCTGCTCCAGCGGGCCACGTTCGGTGTCGACGGTCTGGACGCGTGAGATGGGAGCGATCCGTCGCTCCTGGCTGAGCCAGCCTGACTGGGTGTAGACGGCGTTGTCGGTGACCTCCCAACGGTGCACGCGGTAGCGCCAACGCGGCATCACGGTGAGGTGCACTGTTGCCAACAGAGCGGTGACCACAAGCACAGCAATGCGCAGACGCTCATAGTCCTGCGACACCACGAACCAGAGCACCTCGCCAGCCAGAACGAGGAGCCACCCGGGCATCGCTCGAACCGTCCAGAAGACGATGGCCCGGGGGCTGACCTGGTTGGCAGGGTCGCGCAGCTGCATGAGCCCACCCTGCCACGCGCGAACCACCAGCCGAGCTGCTCGCCGGCCCGCTGTGCCTCGGTGCTAGCAATGCGGCGATGGGATGCCGGACGAATGTCCGGGCGGCCCACCCGCCAGACTCGACGCCAAAGGTGAGCAACCAGCTCACGCCCCAACAGAGGATTCGATGATGGATACCGTGCTCGCCCCACTGGAGTGGGTCGTCGCCTGGCTGATGGTCAACTTCCACGCAGCCCTTTCCTTCATCGGCC
>JAYSQH010000398.1:0-2311 GCA_043721655.1 Phycicoccus sp.
CGTCAGGCGTTGCCCACCATGCCGAAGATCATGACCGCCTCGGATCATCTGGCAGGCGCGGTGGAGCGAGCATGCACCGACGCCGTCGAGGCGGCCTCCTTGCAGCACCGGGTGGGTGAGACCTTCCCTGCTTCGGTCGTCGAAATCAACAAGCACGGTGCTCTGGTCCAGGTCGGTGACCCGGCGATTCTGGCCCCCGCTGACGGGGAGACCTCCGTCGGTATGGAGGTGATGGTCGAGCTCGCCGAGGCCGACGTTGCCCGGCGCAGCGTGCGTTTCCGGGTTGTGGGCGGCGTCACGTCGCGATGACCCGAGAAGGCCTGCCCCGGCTGGTGGCAACCGATCTTGACGGCACGTTGCTGCGCAGCGATGGCACCTGCTCGGAGCGGACGCGGGCGACGCTGGCTGCCGTTGAGCGCGCGGGCATCCAGGTGGTCCTGGTGACCGCGCGACCGCCCCGGTGGCTGCACGATCTGGTCGACCTCGTGGGCGAGCACGGGACAGTGCTGTGTGCCAACGGGGCATTCGTCTACGACGTGCGCAGCCGGCAGATCCTCGACGAGCATTGTATGGCGGCCGTGCTCGTGGGAACGATCGCCGAAGACCTGCGAAAAGTGTTGCCAGGCATAGCGTTTGCCACCGAGAGCCGCATTGGCTTTGGACGCGAACATGACTTCTGTGACGAATATACGACGCCTGGGGATGTGGCGGCCGCGATGCTCGAGGAGCTGCTCGATCCGCTGCCAGGCAAGATGCTCGCCCGATGTCAGGACGTGCCCGCGGAGCAGTTCCATCGGGTGGTCCAGGAGATCGTCGGTGATCGGGCTGTCGTGTCATATTCAGGCGCCTCGGGGCTCGCCGAGATCAGCGCTGCGGGAGTGACCAAGGCCGCCGCGCTGGGCGAGTGGTGTGCCGCGCAGGGCATTGACGCCGCCGACGTCTTTGCGTTCGGTGACATGCCCAACGACCTGCCGATGCTCCTGTGGGCCGGTCGGTCCTTCGCCGTCGCGAACGCACACTCAGACGTCCTCAGCGTCGTGGATGAGGTGTGTGCCTCGAACAACGAAGACGGGGTCGCCCAAGTGCTCGATGCTGCGCTCGGAGCATATTCGGCGGGCTAAGCGACCCGCCTCAGACCTCGTCGGGTGTTCGTGAGTTCGCTTGTAGCGTAACGAAATTGGTGATGTTCGACTTGCGATAGAACACGTGTTCGACTATAGTCGGTGGATGCAGGGGATCACAGTCGAACAGGTTCGGGCGGCCGATGTCACCGACCTGGCCGCGTCCCTGTTGGGTCTGTCCGACTTCGAGCTGCTCGCCGAGGATGCCGAGTCCGCTGAGGCGACGGTGGCTGCGGCTCAGCGGGTGATCAGCGCCATGACCGCGGTCCAGGCGGTGGCGATCGAGGCGTGGGGGCGCCGCGAGGGTGAGCAGCTCCGGATCGACAAGGTCGAGTGGGCAGCAGTGGCGTTGACCGTTGGGACCAACCCACGTGGCATCAACGCGGCCCGGCGGCGGCTCCAGGACGGCGTGCCCAACGATGAGCATGACTTCATGCCGTCCTACCTTGCGCCGGGTTTGCGGCTCTCCCCGCGTTCGGCCGGGCGCCGATACGAAACCGCACGGACCCTGGTCCAGTTGTTGCCGGCCGCGTTGGCTGCGATGCGCGCTGGCGACCTGGAGCCGCACCGGGCCCAGCAGATCGTCGACGAGGTGCCCACCGACAACCCGGTGGTGTGTGGGTTGGTGGAGGCGGTGTTGTTCCCCAAGATCGTGGACAAGGCCTCGACGAGGGTGGGTCAGCTCGCTCGCAAGGCTGTCGCCGCGGCGGACCCATCCGCGGTCGCCCAGAAGGCCGAGGAGGCTCTAGAGGCCCGGTTCGTGTTCGCCGGTCCAAGTGGCCTGCCGGGGTTGATGCGCTTCGAGGCCGAGGTCGATGCCGGCAAGGGTCGCCTCGTGTGGGCGGCGATCGAGGAGCTCGCCGCCACCTACCTCAAAGAGGACGTCGCCGCGACGATGGGCCAGGCCCGCGCTGACGCGCTGGTGGACCTTGTTCTGGCCAACGTGAGTGTGTCCACGGTGGTTGACCTGGCGTTACCGGCCGGGTTCGCCACCGGCGCGCTGGCACCGGCGGGTTCGTGCCCCAGCTGTGGTCGGGGTTCGGCCTCTGGAGACGACCAGATCGCCGGCGGCGGTGTTCCTGCTGCTCTTCGCGCTGGTGGCTCGGTGTTGGAGGACCACACCACCGGTGTTCTGGTCGACGCCGACCAGGATGTTGAGGATCCCAAAGTGGCGCGGTTGTTGAGGGGGC
>JAYSQH010000399.1:0-8521 GCA_043721655.1 Phycicoccus sp.
CGGCATACGACTGGGGCTCCTATCGGGTGTTGCCCGTGTGCCCCAGAGAGAACGAGCCCGGCTGCGGCCACACCAAGAGACCATGCGGCCCTGCGTTGACCGGGATCCGCTTGATCAGGGCGCCGGTCGAGGTGTTGAAGACATAGACCTCGCCGCTGTACCGGCCGGAGAGCCACAGCTGCGAGCCGTCCGCGGTGACTCCACCCATGTCGGGCGAACCCCCGCCGGGGATCCTCCATGTCGCAATGATCTTGAGCGTGGAAGCGTTCAGCACCGAGATGGAGCCCTCACCGCGGTTGCTGACGAACATCCGCCTGGCCGCGCGGTCGGGGTAGATGCCATGAGCACCCCCGCCGGTGGGGATGAAGCGCTCGACGGTCTGGGTGCTCGCTTTGATGACCCAGATGCCGTTGCGGAACATGTCGGCGACCAGGAACCGGGTGCCGTCCGGCGTGAGGCGGACATCTTGCGGCATGGCCGATGCGCCGGGCCCCATGTTGCTGTTGCCCACGCCCATGCGCATGGCCGCCCCAGGACTGACGGCGCCTGGAGCCTTGGCGTCATTGAGGTTGATGACCTTGATCAGCTTGGTGGCCGCGCGATCGATCACCAGCAGCTTGCCGCTGAACTCGCAGCTGGCCACGAAGAAGGACAGGTTCGCGGCGTAGTCGGCATGGTTGACACCGCGACAGGGGACCGGCAGCGAGCGTTCGAGCGCCATCGTCGTCGGGTTGCGCACGTCGATACGACGTAGCCGCTCGGCCATCACCAGGGCGTGAGCGCCGTCGGGGGTGAAGTACAGGTTGTAGGGGTCCTCGACGTGAACCCGTGTGCCGGGCTTGCCCGTCGTGGGGTCGATCGGGACCAGGTCGTTGCCGATGTCGTCGTTGACCCACAGGGTCTTCAGGTCCCAGCTCGGCACGACGTGCTGGGGCTGGCGGCCGGTGGGATAGGTGCCGATCACCTTGAACGTCTTGGGGTCGATCACCTGCATCGTGTTGGCCGCCCCGTTCGGGACGTAGACCAGGGGCCTGGCCTTCCTCGCCGTGGGTGACAGCATTCCGGCGCCCGCACCGGCGTAGACGTTGACGGGGCCGGTCCGCGTGGCCGACTTGCCTGGCGCGGGAGACATCGGGGACGTGGCCCCGGCTGAGCTGGCGGAGCCGGGCGCTGGCGTCAACGCAGCCCTGGGTGTTCTCCCCGGGACCTGTCCGCTGCAGGAGCTCAGCAAGAGGAGTGCAGCGACGGCGGTTGGGACGATCCGCCGTGACGACCGAGAAGACGAAGCGGACACGCGATACCACCCTGTTTGAAGGACCACCCTGCTCGTCTCGATCTTTGCAGACTAGGGCGGAGTCTCGCAGCCGCCTGGACAGGCCTGCGGGAAGCAGCCCTTTGGCTGCCAGACGGGAAGGGATTCACGAGATCTGGCCGGGCTAGGCTTCCGGCGTGACTGACTCGAGGACCGAACCCCTGGATCTGCGCGACCCCTCCGCCGACCCGTTCGAGGTGGCCGCGGCCGCCGCCAGGGTGATCGCCGATCGCTCGGGGTCCGCACACCATGACGTGGCACTGGTGCTCGGTTCGGGGTGGGGGCAGACCGGTGACCTGATCGGCAGAACGGTTGCCACCATTGACAATGTGGACGTCCCGGGCTTCGCCAAGGCGACCGTTGCCGGGCACTCAGGCGTCATCGGATCGGTGACGATCGGGGACACCGACCGACGGGCACTGGTCTTCGGCACCCGAACCCACTTCTATGAAGGTCGTGGCGTCCGCTCGGTCGTCCATACCGTGCGCACCGCGGCTGCGGCCGGGTGCAGAACAGTTGTCCTGACCAACGGCTGCGGCGGGATCAACCCGGCATGGGCGCCCGGCACCCCCGTCCTGATCCGGGATCACATCAACCTCACGGCGGCCTCTCCGATCGAGGGAGCCAACTTCGTGGACCTCACCGATCTGTACTCCCCGCGGCTCCGCGAGCTGGCCCGAAGGGTCGACCCCGATCTCGATGAGGGCGTCTACGTGCAGTTCCGCGGGCCGCACTACGAGACCCCCGCTGAGGTTCGGATGGCGAAGATCCTGGGCGGCGACCTGGTGGGGATGTCGACGGCTCTGGAGGCGATCGCCGCCCGCCAGAGCGGCATGGAGGTCCTCGCGATCTCCCTGGTGACGAACCTGGCGGCGGGCATCGGCGACCAGCCTCTCTCCCACGACGAGGTGATGGAGGCCGGCCAGCACGCTGCCGAGCGTTGCGGCCGGCTCTTGTCCGCCATCGTCACGCAGATCGCGCTCCCGCGATGACTGCACCCGGCGCTGCCACAGACCCAATGACGCACGCCACGCCCGCTGCGTATGTCGTCCCGCCAGAGCTTCTCGAACGCGCCACCTCCTGGCAGGACGACGATCCCGACGAGGTCACCCGCGCCGAGCTCGATGCGGTGATCGACGCCGCAAGGTCGGGTGACGCGGAGGCCGGAGCAGATCTTGCCGACCGGTTCGCCGGCATGCTCGAGTTCGGCACCGCCGGGCTTCGTGGCGCTCTGGGCGCGGGGCCCAACCGGATGAACCGGTCGGTGGTGATCCGCGCGGCAGCCGGGCTCACGGCATACCTGAAAGAGACCACTGCACAACCGCTGGTGATCATCGGACTCGACGCAAGGCACAACTCGGACGTCTTCGCCACAGACACCGCGGCCGTGGTCGTGGCCTCGGGTGGGCGCGCAATGGTTCTTCCCCGGCCGTTGCCAACTCCGGTGCTGGCCTTCGCAATCCGTTTCCTTGGGGCGGACGCGGGCGTTATGGTGACGGCGAGCCACAACCCCGCCCAGGACAACGGCTACAAGGTCTATCTCGGCGATGGCAGCCAGATCGTGCCGCCCTCGGACGCCGAGATCGCAACGCACATCGGGCAGGTCGAGCGTGTCGCCGACGTGCCTCGAGCGAGCTCGGGATGGACGACGCTGAACGACGACGTCCTCGATGCCTACCTTGGTGCCGCGGCCTCAGTCGTCGCCCCGGGTGGCGCCCGCGAGCTGAGCGTGGTCCACACCGCCCTTCACGGTGTGGGCAGCGCCGTTCTGGTGGCTGCATTCGCGCGCGCTGGATTCAGCGCCCCCGTTGTCGTGCCGAGCCAGTCCGAGCCCGATCCAGAGTTCCCGACGGTGGTCTTCCCGAACCCCGAGGAGCCGGGTGCGATCGATGCGGCTCTGGCGCTGGCCGCCCTTGAGCACGCCGACCTCGTGCTGGCCAACGATCCCGACGCCGACCGTTGCGCAGCCGCTGTCCCCGATCCGGACGCAGCCACGTCCGACAACCCGTCGGGATGGCGGATGCTGCGCGGCGACGAGGTCGGGTCACTGCTCGGCGCCCACATCCTGGCGCGCGGAGTCGGGGCCGATGACGTCTTCGCCAACTCGATCGTGTCTTCCCGGCTGCTTGCGGCGATGGCCGCCGGCGCGGGGATCAGACATGAGGAGACCCTGACCGGTTTCAAGTGGATATCGCGGGTTCCCGGCCTGCGCTACGGCTACGAGGAGGCACTCGGGTACTGCGTCGACCCCGCCCGGGTACGTGACAAGGACGGGGTCAGCGCGGCGTTGATGTTGGCTGAGATGGCCGCAGGTCTGCGGGCAGAGGGCAGATCGCTGCTCGATGTCCTCGATGATCTGGCGATCGCGCACGGGGTCCACGCCACCGACTCCTTCGCCGTTCGGGTCGATGACCTGAGCCTCATCGGCACCCTCATGTCCCGGCTCAGAGATGCGCCTCCGACGGCGGTCGGAGGTATCCACGTCGCGCGGATCGACGACCTGGCCGAGGGTTCCGAACAGCTGCCTGCCACGGACGGGCTCCGCTACCACCTCGAGGACGACAGCCGGGTCATCGTGCGCCCGAGCGGGACGGAGCCCAAGCTCAAGGTGTATCTCGAGGTCATCGTCGCAGTTGAGGCGTCAGCCGGCCTGGCTGCGTCCAAGGCGGAGGCTGCTGCACGGCTGGAACGGGTCGGCGCGTCGATGCGCACGTTGACCGCACTGTGACCTGACGCTGTCCAGACCATCGTGTGAGCAGCACGGCTCCGATCAGGTCAGCGACAAGACGAGGACCGCGATGGCCGGCATCAACACGATGGCAACGGTCGTCGGCACCCACGTCACCCGCACCTGAGCGTCCGCCGGAGACGTGACCGTGCCCCTGGCGAGGGCTTCGGAATAATCTTCCTGGGCCTGTTCAATCATCCTGGCGACCGTGGATGCCGTGACTTTCGGGGAGGCCGTTGACGGGTAGGCACCGGCGTTGGCGTCCGTGTTGAGCCGCCGGGGAGTTATCCCGAGCAGCCCGCCAGCGGCAACCTTGGGACGCCCTTGCGGGGAGATGGCCCACGCGGTGAATGCCCGATCCCCCACCAAGACCTTGAGACTCCAACGGCACTCCACATCGGTCACCTTGGCCCACGGGATGTGAACGTCCCTGACAACGTTACGAATCGTCACGCCATCCTCATCGATCAGAACCGCCGGACGGACGAACAACACCCACACGAAGGCCAAGCTCAAGACCACCCACGCGACGAACAACGGCTGCGGGTTGTCCGCCCAATGCCAAGCCGTGGCCACCAGAAGAACAAGCCCGGTGACGCCGCACACAGCGGCCAGCGCCAACGGTGATCGCTGGCGAAACAGGTGCTGCGTTGTCGAGGCCTTGCTGCGCATCAAAGTCCTTAGCGGTCTGGGCAATCTCGGTGTGTTCTGGAGGGTCTCGCCGTGACCGGGCAGACCGACCGTCACCGCCCAGCTACTGAGCATAGGCCGATAGACTCGACTGGTGAGTTCAGCCCCAGCCACTGCGCGCGCCCGCGAAATACTCGGAGTCACGGCCCTCACCAACGCGTCGCTCACGTCGTGGCTGCACGGGTTGCCGGGTGTTGACCACGTCGGTGCGGACGCCCGGGCCGCAGCGTTGGGCACCCGCTCCATCAAGACCACGTCCAAAGCGTGGGCCATCGACACGGCGATCAGCATGATCGACCTGACGACACTCGAAGGTGCCGACACCGAGGGCAAGGTGCGGTCGCTGTGCGCCAAGGCGATGGCACCGGACCCCAGTGACCCGACCGCGCCCCATGTGGCGGCCGTCTGTGTCTACAACGACATGGTCACGACGGCCGTGGATGCTCTGAAGGGCAGCGATATCCACGTCGCGGCCGTCACGGCGGCCTTCCCGTCCGGCCGCGCCAGCATGGCGGTCAAGCTCACCGACACCCGCGACGCGATCAGGGCAGGCGCACACGAGATCGACATGGTCATTGACCGCGGCGCCTTCCTGTCCGGCAGATACCTCCAGGTGTTCAACGAGATCGCGGCCCTGAAGGCGGCCTGCACCGACGAAGCCCTGAAGGGCGTTCCGGCGCACCTGAAGGTCATCCTGGAGACTGGCGAGCTGGTGACCTACGACAACGTCCGTCGAGCCTCATGGCTGGCGATGCTGGCGGGCGCGCACTTCATCAAGACCTCGACGGGCAAGGTGTCGCCGGCGGCAACGCTGCCCGTCACGATGATCATGCTCGAGTCCGTCCGCGACTGGCGCGACCTGACCGGCACCCAGATCGGGGTGAAACCCGCTGGTGGCATCAGGACCACCAAGGACGCGATGAAGTACCTGGTGATGGTCAACGAGATCGCCGGCGACGACTGGATCGACCCGGCGTGGTTCCGTTTCGGAGCCTCTGGCCTGCTCAACGACCTTCTCCTGCAACGGCAGAAGCTGGCCACCGGGCACTACTCCGGTGGCGACTACGTGAGCATCGACTGAGCTGAGAGCAGAGAGAACATGGCCAAGTTCGAGTATGCACCGGCGCCCGAGTCGCGCGCCGTCGTCACCATTCGCCCGTCATACGGGCTGTTCATCGGCGGCGAGTTCGTCGGGCCCACCGACGGATCAACGTTCAAGACCATCAGCCCCTCCACCGAGGAGGTCCTGGCCGAGATCACCGAGGCCGGTGCGGGCGACGTCGACATCGCTGTTCGCGCTGCGCGAAAAGCGTTCGAGGGGCCGTGGGGCCGTCTGTCCGGCGCCGAGCGTGGCAAGTACCTCTTCCGTATCGCGCGCATCCTTCAGGAGCGCGCGCGGGAGTTCGCGGTGCTGGAGACCCTGGACAACGGCAAGCCGATCAAGGAGTCGCGCGACGTCGACATCCCCCTCGCCGCGGCGCACTTCTTCTACCACGCGGGCTGGGCCGACAAGCTTGAGCACGCCGGCCTCGGGGCGAACCCGCGGGCGATCGGCGTCGTGGGGCAGGTCATTCCATGGAACTTCCCGCTGCTGATGCTGTCGTGGAAGATCGCACCCGCCCTGGCCGCGGGCAACACCGTGGTCCTCAAACCGTCCAAGAACACGCCGCTGACCGCGCTGCTGTTCGCCGAGGTCTGTCAGCAGGCCGACCTGCCGCCGGGGGTGGTCAACATCATCACCGGTACCAGCGCGACCGGGGTCCACCTGATCGAGCACCCCGGGATCGACAAGATCGCTTTCACCGGGTCGACCGAGGTGGGCAAGGGGATCGCCCGCTCGATCGCCGGAACCCGAAAGCGCGCCACGCTCGAGCTCGGCGGCAAGGCGGCCAACATCGTCTTCGACGACGCTGCCATCGAGCAGGCGGTCGAGGGAATCGTCAACGGGATCTTCTTCAACCAGGGGCACGTCTGCTGCGCCGGGTCCCGCCTGCTCGTTCAGGAGAACGTCGCCGACGAGGTGACCGCGCGGCTCAAGCGTCGCCTGCAGACCCTTCGTGTCGGTGACCCGCTGGACAAGAACACCGACATCGGCGCCATCAACTCGGCATCGCAGCTGGAACGGATCCGTGAGCTGACTGCCGTCGGCGAGTCCGAGGGCGCGACCCGATGGAGCGCTCCCTGCGTCCTGCCGGACCGCGGATTCTGGTTCGCACCAACGATTTTCACCGGAGTGTCCCAAGCTCACCGGATCGCCCAGGAAGAGATCTTCGGGCCCGTGCTGTCGGTGCTGACGTTCCGCACCCCTGCCGAAGCGGTCGCCAAGGCGAACAACACGCCATACGGGCTGTCTGCGGGCATCTGGACCGAGAAGGGCTCCCGCATCCTGTGGATGGCCGACCAGCTGCGCGCCGGTGTGGTCTGGGCCAACACATTCAACCGTTTCGACCCGACCTCGCCCTTCGGTGGCTACAAGGAGTCCGGCTACGGCCGTGAGGGTGGCCGACACGGCCTTGCAGGCTACGTCACGACAGGAGCCAACCAATGAGCCCCACCGCGACTCGAAAGGCCGTCGCAGCCGCCGACCAGCGGATCGAGGTGCGCAAGACCTACAAGCTGTATATCGGTGGTGCGTTCGGCCGTAGCGAGTCCGGCCGCACCTACGAGGTGACCGATAGTCGTGGCAGGTTCCTGGCAAACGCGGCGATGGGTTCACGCAAGGATGCCCGCGACGCCGTCGTCGCGGCCCGAGGTGCCTTCGGGAAGTGGGCCTCGGCAACGGCATACAACCGTGGTCAGGTGCTCTATCGGGTGGCCGAGCTGATGGAGGGCCGGCGCGCACAGTTCGCCGCGGAGGTCGCCGCTGCTGAAGGGCTCACACCCGCACGCGCGGACAAGGTCGTCTCCCAGGCCATCGACCGCTGGGTCTGGTATGCCGGATGGTCAGACAAGCTCGCACAGGTCCTGGGTGGGGTCAACCCGGTTGCCGGCCCCTACTTCAACATCTCTGCGCCCGAGCCCACCGGAGTGGTGGCCGCCCTTGCGCCGCAAGCCTCTTCGCTGCTCGGCCTGGTCTCTGTGCTGGCCCCCATTGTGGTCAGCGGCAACACCGCAGTGGTGCTCACCAGCGAGCTCCGTCCGCTCCCTGCAGTGACCCTTTCGGAGGTCCTGGCGACCTCCGACGTGCCCGCCGGAGTCATCAACCTGATCACCGGACGCACCGCCGAGGTCGCACCGTGGCTCGCGTCCCACCAGGACGTCAACGCGATCGACCTGACCGGTGCCGCCGAGACCGACACCGTGGTCTGGGCGGATCTCGAACGGGCCGCCGCCGAAAACCTCAAGCGCGTCCTGCGCCCTGCTGGCAAGGGCACGGAGGCCGTAGAGCCGGACTGGTCCCCCACCCCGGACCTGACCCGGATCAAGGCCTATCTGGAGACCAAGACCGTCTGGCACCCCAAGGGTTACTGAGCGCTTTGCCTCAAGCCGCGGCGCCCGTCACAACCCGCTGATAGCCTTCGCGAACGGGACACTCGCGGGGCACAGCCCCACGATCCATCTCTTGGCGGGGATTCATGCGATGAGGTTCACGAGGCGCCGTCGCACGACATGTCTTGCCTTGTGCTCGACAGTCGCAGTCAGTCTCAGTGCCTGTGGGTCAGCCGCCACCCCGACAGGACAAGCCAACGCCGGCAGCACCGTGAGCACGACGCGCGCCTTCTCGTCTACACCGTCAGCCGTGACTATCTACTACCAGTTCCGAAAGAGCATCAAGACGTCCACAAGCGTCC
>JAYSQH010000400.1:0-2575 GCA_043721655.1 Phycicoccus sp.
CCGACGGGTGGCTGCGGTGTCCTCCGCAGACGGCGGCGCAGGTCGATCTCGGCCAGCTGACGCAACGCATCGAGGCGAAGCCGCTGCTCGACCCCGCCCAGTTCGGCCAAGTACGTGTCGTGGTGGGCCTTGCTCAGCAGCAGCAGGGTCATGTCAGTGCTGGCGACGACATCGACCGGTTGCGTTCCCCCGGTGAGCACGGCGACATGCCCGCAGCATTGGCCGGGGCCCACTGTCCCGATCCGCTCCCGTTGGGCGTCGTCGTGGATGAGTTCGAGGCTGGCTTGGCCGGACTCGACGACGAACATTGCATCGCCCGCCTCGCCGTTGCGGGCGATCACGTGGCCTGCCGGGACGTCGACATGATGCATCACGGTGCACAGGGTGGCCGCCTCGGCCAATGACAAATCCGAGAAAGGCGCGAGCTGCCGTAACCACTGTCCTTGTTCGAGGAGAAGGCCGCGCTGGGTCATGTTCATCTGCGTCTGGACGGGGATCAACGCGTCGACGTCAGAGGTCTGCCCGTCGCGGTGCAACATACTTTCCGCGGCCCCGCCCTGTGAACGCAGCTTCAAAAGCGCCAACAAGCCTGTCGTGCCGGGCTTCGCCAACGCGCTTTCGATCTTCTCCAGGCGCGGCAGCGCTGTCTCGATGTCGCTCGTGAGGACCGCGAACGGGTAGACGGTGTGCAGTTGGTAGCGGGGGTTGAGGTAGTTGGCGTTGCTGGCATAGGGAACGGTGCCGCGGATGAGTACCAACGGTACGTGGAAGAAGTCGAGGTTGCGTTTTGCGACCTGCTCCTCGAGGTCGCCGATGACCGCGTCCACGTGGAGCCGAAGAGGGCCCACTAACAGCCGAAAGACCGCGACGCCAGTCTCGATTGCCGCCCTGGTGGTGAGGTTCCGGTCGGCCTCGGACAGGTGGTTGCGCACGAAGCGTCCCAGTTCCCGGATCTTGCCGATCGCCAGGTCCGGCAGAATGGGCAGCCGGTTGTACACGCCCGCCCCATGAACGAGCTCGACCGGGAACAACTGCCGTTCGCTGGAACGTAGCCGGCAGCCGGCCGGAGCGGTCGGGGCTTGCCTGATGACGGCGTAGCAAAGGACCTCGCCTGTGGTCGGTAGACCTACTACGACGTGCACGTCACCCGGTGCCATGCCCGAAGCCGGGACGGTCCGCATGCCCTGCGCGCAGACGATCTCCCGGTCGACAAAGCCGACCCGGAGGTATTGGGCGAATCGGTAGGCGAGCAATCCGGCAATCTCTTCGCGTGACAGGCTGGTTGTCGGCAGCGCCACCACGCTGAGCCCGTCACGGTCGGGGACGTGGTAGAGCGTTCCCTCGGGCGGTGTCGTCAGCAACGTGCCCAGCCGAACGGCGGCGCCGGTCCGGATGATCTGTTCCGCGAAACCGTCTGCGTCGGGCATCCCGGCCCCGACTTCGGCCGTCCGCTCGGTCTCCGCCGTTTTCCTGCCTGCTGGCGGTTGCCTCTCGGTGGTGCGTCGGGACGGCAGCTCCCTGTGGCGTGTCATCGTCGGTAGGAATGCGCGGTCGACGCCATCCTGGCCAACTCGACGGCGCGCGCGACACGCACCCGTGAGCGTTCCCTGCGGGTGCGGGGGAGGTTGTTGATGTCCACCAGGATGCGACGACGCACCGGTCGACTTGCGAGCAGGTCGAGCGCCAGGCGCGGTGCCAGGGCACCGAACATCTGCGCGCTGTAGCCCAGCTGGGGAAACGGCGCGCCCGGCGCGATCAGCAGACGGCGCAAGGCCGGGAATATCTCCAACGGCAACGCCCTCAGCGGGACGACCCGGGCCAAGAACCGCATGGGGTCTCGTCCCGCAAGACCGGCTGCGTCGATCCGGCCGCCGAGCACCGGCATCCGGCCGCGGTAGTCGTACACCATCACGAGTTGCACCCCGGCGATGTCGTACCCGCTGACGACCGGCACCCGCGCCCGTTTCGCTTCTTCGTGCAGCAGGTACTTGCAGACCAGCGCAGGCTGGGCGGTGACATCCACCCCGTCGAAGATCAAGGCCGCTCTCGACACCAGCGCGCGCACGTTTCCCGCCGTGATCCCGGCGGTCTCCACGCGGACCCGCGCGTGCGGATTGACTCCGGCAGCCCACTCCGCGAGGACCTCCGCCTTGTTGCGCCCGATGTCCGCGAGCCCGGCCTGCTGGCGGTTGAGGTTGTGTGATTCGTAGTGATCGGGCTCGGCCAAGGACAGACACTCAGCGCCGAGACGAATTAACGGCGCGACCGCCGCACCCCCGATCGAGCCGCAGCCAGCGACCAAGATCTCAGAACGGCGCAGCCGGTCCTGATCAGCCGGACTGATCAAGCCGTTGTTGCGAGCGGTCAACTCAGCGTAGTAATCAGGCTTCGTCGCTGCTAGTCCGTGCCTGTCCAGCAGCGGTTCTTGGGTAGGTGCCAGCGTTTCCATGCTCAACTCCTGGTGGACCTTCACGCGGCCCTTGCCGCGACGTCGCAGGGTGACCCTGTCCGCAAGGATGCAGACGACAACTCATGTCCGCTAGGGGCTTTCGGCCCTAATCGGCAGACGGTTCTC
>JAYSQH010000401.1:0-1568 GCA_043721655.1 Phycicoccus sp.
GTCGGTGCGGCCATGGACGAGCTGCAGCAGCTGGACGCTGAACTCCACGTCGCGGAGCCCACCCGGGCCGAGCTTGAGCTGGCGCGCGGAATCTGCAGCGGGGACATGCGTCTCGACTCGTCGACGCATCGCCTGGACGTCCTCAACGAAGTTTTCACGACCGGCAGCCTGCCAGACGAGAGGGCTGATGGCGTCCAGGTATTCGCGGCCGAGCCCGGCATCGCCGGCAACGGTCCTGGCCTTGAGCAGAGCCTGGAACTCCCACGTCTTGGCCCACCGCTCGTAGTACTTCAGATGGCTGGCAACAGTCCGCACCAGAGGCCCGTTCTTGCCCTCAGGGCGCAGAGCGGCATCCACGGGCCAGAGGGTGCCTTCGGCCGTGTTGGCCGAGCACGCTCGCATCAGTGCGGTCGCCAGCTGGGTGCCCACGGTGAGTGCGGCCGTCTCGTCGGCAGCGTTGCCATCGGCCGGCTGCGCGGGTTCGGCCACAAAGATGACGTCGACGTCGGAGACGTAGTTGAGCTCACGTCCCCCGCACTTGCCCATGCCGATGACAGCGAACCTGCAGGTGTCCGCTTCTGCCCCGACTTCCGCGCGGGCGATCACCAGGGCGGCCTCCAAGGCGGCTGACGCCAGGTCCGCCAGGGCTGCAGCAGTGGGAGGCAGCTCGTCGACTGCCTTTTCCGCCGTCAGATCCAGCGCCGCGATCCCGAGCAGGTGGCGGCGGTAGGCGACGCGCAGGGCGTCATACGCAGAGGCCGTTCCCATTTTGTCTATGGCCACGGTCACTGCGGCGGCCAGGTCTTCGCGGCGCTGTTCTGCGCTCTGGCGCGTTGCTTCGGTTACACACCGCCACTGAGCAGGATGCGTTACCAGGTGATCGCCGAGCGAGGAAGAAGCCCCGAGCACCGCCAGGAACCGGTCGCGTCCCGGGCCGGCGTGACGGAGCGCGGCGGTCAGCTCTCCGCCGCGGTTCTCGCCGCGATCGGCCTTCTCGACCTCCCACCTGCCCAGCGACTCCATCACCCGCACGAGTCCGAACAGGGCAAGATCAGGGTCGGCAACCCGGCTCAACGCATCGGCCAGGCCGTCACCGAAGACGTCGTCCAGGGGATCGGTCAGCCCGGCCACGGCAGGGTCCTTCAGCAACGTGTCAGCGCGAGCGGGGTCGGCAAACCCCAACCGTGCCAGCCGACCCGTCCGACTCGACGGCCTGACGGATGCGTTCACCCACCCAACCTAACGACCAGAGGACCCCACCTGCCTACGCTTCGCTACAGACGCGGGAGATAGCGCTCCAGCTCGAAGGGACTGACCTGGCCCTTGTAGTCGGCCCACTCCGCCCGTTTGTTGCGCAGGAAGAAGTCGAAGACGTGCTCGCCCAGGGTCTCAGCCACGAGATCGGACTGTTCCATCGCGGTGATGGCATCGATCAGCGAGGACGGCAGTGGCTGGATGCCCATCGCCCGGCGTTCGGCATCGGTCAACGACCAGACGTCGTCCTCAGCCTCGTCCGGCAGCTCGTAGCCCTCCTCGATGCCCTTGAGCCCGGCCGCAAGCAGGATGGC
>JAYSQH010000402.1:0-1695 GCA_043721655.1 Phycicoccus sp.
CCGGTTCTCGCGGTCATTGGTCTGGGCGACGTCACCGCGAACGGCCTCTTCGCCTTCGCCTCGTCACGCGGCATGGTCAGCGTGGCCAGCGTCCTCGGCTCGCTGTACCCGGTGGCGGCCCTGTTCTGGGCGCGGCTGCTCCTGGGCGAGCGCCTGCGCCGTATTCAGGCAATCGGCGTCACCCTGACCATGGTGGGAGTGCTTGCGATCGCGGTCTGACCCACTGTCGGTCCGTGGGAGGATCGGCAGGTGACGAACACCCCGAACAGCCCCCGTGACAGTGCTTTGGTCCGCGCCGCAAGACGTCAGAGTGTGTCGCACACCCCGGTCTGGTTCATGCGCCAGGCGGGCCGGTCGCTGCCGGAGTACCGCAAGGTTCGCGAAGGCGTGGGCATGCTCGACTCCTGCCGCACGCCTGACCTGGTCGCCGAGATCACGATGCAGCCGGTGCGCCGCCATGGCGTCGACGCGGCGATCCTTTTCAGCGACATCGTGGTGCCGCTGGCCGCCGTTGGCGTCGATCTGGACATCGTTGCGGGGGTGGGGCCCGTGATCGCCCAGCCGTTCCGCACCTTGGCCGACCTCGACCGCCTTCCGGAGCTGACTCCCGAGCACCTCCCCTACATCACCGAGGCCGTGCAGATGGTGCTCCCGGAGCTGGGCGCAACGCCGCTGATCGGATTCTCCGGGGCTCCGTTCACTCTCGCGTCTTACCTCGTGGAGGGCGGGCCGTCCAAGAACCACGAGCACACCAAGGCCATGATGCATGGCGACCCTGAGCTGTGGAATGCGTTGTGCGCCCGGCTGGCACAGATCTCCGGAGCGATGCTTCGGGTCCAGGTGCAGGCTGGGGCATCGGTCGTGCAGCTGTTCGACTCGTGGGTGGGTGCGCTGTCACGCAACGACTACGAGACCTTCGTCCTGCCGCACTCGCGAGTGGCGCTGTCGGCCGTGGCCGATCTCGACGTGCCGAAGATCCACTTCGGCACCGTCACCGGCGAGCTGCTGGCCTCGATGGGTGCCGCCGGCGCCGACGTCGTGGGCGTGGACTTCCGTACCTCCCTGACCGATGCCCGCGCTCGCATCGGAGACGAGTATGCCGTCCAGGGCAACCTGGACCCGGCGCTGCTGTTCGCACCCTGGCCGGCTCTGGAGAAGGCCGTGCGGTCGATCGTGGCCGAGGGCGCCCAGGAGCCGGGTCACATCTTCAACCTGGGCCACGGGGTCCTGCCTGATACCGATCCCGAGGTGCTCACCCGCGTCGTCGAGCTGGTCCACGAGGTCTCTGCCCGGTGACGCTCTTTGGGGCTGTCGGCTCTTGGGCTCCATCGGGATAAGGAGTGGCTCTTGCCCCTGCTCGCAGGCTTCCTTGATGGGGCGGCGAGCCACTCCTCAGCCCTCAGGAACCGGCTTCACCTGCTGACCTGACCCCGTTGACGGCACAGCCGTCCCGGTCTTGCGATGGCGGAGCCACCGCCAGATGGGTGCACCCACCAGGGCGAAGAACACTGCGAACGGAAGTACGGCGCCGAGACCTTTGAACAACCCTGCCGCTGAGGCGGTGAACGCGTCCCAGCCCGAGCGCAGACCGGCGAGGAAGCCGCTGTCGGACACGGGCTCGTTGCCGGGGGTGCTCAGCGATACCGCCACCGTCGAGCGGTCGACGGCGGTGTTGAGCGCGGCAAGCTGAGACTC
>JAYSQH010000403.1:0-6147 GCA_043721655.1 Phycicoccus sp.
GGGTTTCAGGCTGGTCACGCCAACCCTGCTCGTGCCAACCCTGCTCGTGCCAGCCCGGTCAGGGGCGGCGCCCAGGTTGATCCCCGATATCCGCGGGTCACGGTCCTGGCACGTGGGCAGGGCGCCGGGGTCGATCCTGGGGTCGGCTGGGGCAGGTTATGCCGCCTGGTGACCCAGACCCACCTCAGTGGTGAACGCGGGGCTCCTGTCACCAGCGCCCAGCTCATCGCCGAACATGCCGTGGATCCGCGAACCGGGCAGCTGGCGCTGCTGGTCCTGCTCGGGCCGGCCTCTGACGTGGGCCAGGCCTTGCTGGAACGGCGCCCCGACCGGGCGCGCAGGCTGTTGCGCCAGTGGGTCGACCTGCTGCCGCGCGGGGGCGTGGTCATCGAGGTGGTGTGCCATGGCGGGCCGGACGGCACTCCAGCCAGCCTCGGGCAGGCCGCCCGGTTGCTGGGTCTGGCCACTGAGACCGGGCTGCCGGCTGTGCTCACGGCTGCGGTTCGCCATGCCGATCCTGGCGGTGCCGTGACCGTCGACGTCCTTGATGCTGCTCGTCGCCTCGTGCCACTGGACACGCGTCATCTCGACCGGGTCACCACGGCGGGTCATCTCAGCTCGTCAGCCCAGATGTATGCCGTCGCCTGCGAGGTCGCTCGGGCTGCCGGCGCCGGGGTCAGCGGTGGCGGCAGCGGTGAACGTGACCGGGCCCGCCAGCTGATGGCCGACACCGTGGCGCTGGCGCTGGCCTGTGCGCTGGACTCACGGACCGATCTGGGCTTCGGCGCGGTGCACCTGCCGGAGCCGGCTGCGCTCGGTATCGGCATTGGAGAGAGTCCTCAGGAGGTTCTGGCTGCTCGCTGCCGGGGTGCCATCGCCACGAGATACGGGGGAGCGGGCGACGCCGAGCTGTCAGCGGTGGCCTCGCGGCTGGAGGACGAGCTTCGTGTCATCGCAGGGCTCGGCTATCCGACCTACTTCATGACGGTGGCTGCCGTGTGTGACCTGATTCGTGATCTCGGTGTGCGGGTGGCGGCACGAGGTTCGGGTGCTGGCAGCCTGGTCAACTACCTGCTCGGCATCAGCGGGGTGGAGCCGTTGCGTCACGGCCTGCTCATGGAGCGGTTCTGTTCCCCGCTGCGCGCCCAGCTGCCCGATATCGACATCGATGTCGAGTCAGCTCGTCGGACCGAGATCTACGAGCATGTCCTGAAGCGCTTCGGTGGGGACCGGGTCACGTGTGTGTCGATGATGGACACCTACCGGGTGCGCCACGCGATCCGGGACGTCGGCGCCACGCTCGGGTTGCCGATCGGCGAGATCGACGTCATCGCCAAGGCGTTCCCGCACATCCGGGCCCGTGATGTCCGGGCCGCCATGGCCGAGCTGCCAGAGCTGCGCGCCAGCGGTCTGGATGCTCCTCGCCTGCGAGTTCTCTTCGACCTTGTGGAACGACTCGATGGCCTGCCCCGGCACATCGCCGTGCACCCCTGCGGCGTGATCCTGTCCAACAAGGAGCTGCTAGAACGCACTCCGGTCGAAGCCAGCTGGCTGGGGTTCCCGATGAGCCAGTTCGACAAGGACGACGTCGAGACCCTGGGCCTGCTCAAGCTCGACATCCTTGGCATCCGGATGCAGTCGGCGATGGCCCATGCTGTCCGTGAGGTGGCTCGGGTCGACGGCATCAACATCGACCTCGACGACCGGGCGCAGGTCACCCTTGAGGATGAGAGGACGTTTCGGCTGATCCGCTCCGCGCACACGCTCGGGTGCTTCCAGATCGAGAGTCCCGGTCAGCGCGAGCTGGTCGGCAAGTTCGGGCCGGAGACCTTCGAGGACCTCATCATCGACATCTCGTTGTTCCGTCCCGGGCCGGTCAAGTCCGACATGATCACCCCGTTCCTGCTGGCCCGTCAGCGCTGGCGTGCGCCGCAGTACCTCCACCCCAGCCTCGAACCAGCCCTGAAGGAGACCCATGGTGTCGTGGTCTTCCACGAACAGGTGCTCAAGATCGTTGCCGAGACCACCGGCGTCACCCTGGCCCAGGCCGACGAGGTGCGCAGGGCACTCGGATCCCCTCAGGGTCAGCTGGACGTTGAGGCATGGTGGCGACCGGCCGCGGCCGCCAGGGGCTACGAGCCTGCCGCGGTTGACCGGATCTGGGAGGTTCTCAAGGCGTTCGCATCTTTCGGGTTCTGCAAGGCCCATGCGGCAGCGTTCGCACTACCCACCTACCAGTCGGCATGGCTGAAGGCCCATCACCCTGCGGCCTTCCTGTCCGGTGTGCTCACCCATGATCCGGGGATGTATCCCAAACGGCTGATCCTGGACGACGCCCGCAACCTGGGCATCACCATTCTGGGGCTGGACGTCAACGCCTCGGGCGAGAGCTACCAGGTGGAACCGGCCGGGTCGTGGGCGCAAGAAGACAACGACTGCGACAAAGACTGCAGCGGCGGCGACTGCGACAGCTGCAGAGACTTCGACAGCGACTGCGGCTTTGTTGATGCCGCCTGTGTTGAACGGCACCTGGCTGCCGACCTGCCCGACGGGCGGGCCTACGGCATCCGCCTGTCCCTGACTGATGTCAAGGGCATCAGCGACGCCGAGGTGCAGCGCATCCTGGCCGGCCGGCACTACTTCACCCTTGCCGACTTCTGGCAGCGCGCCCAGGTCAGTCGTCCGGTGGTCGAGCGGCTGGTCATGGCAGGGGGGTTCGACTCGCTCTACGGAATCGGCGGCACGACGGTCTCCAGCGGCAGCGGTCTGACCGGGCGACGTGGCCGGGTGACCCGGCGCGACCTGTTGTTGCACCTGGCCGAGCTCGACCGATGGACTCGATCGGTGCGCCGATCCGGCCGGAGGGTGGCACCTCGTACATCACGCAGCATCTCCAGGGCGGCTGAGGCGGCCCTGGAGATGGCGACCAGTGCAGAGACGCGCGATGTGCGACTTCTGGCTGCGACACAGTCCCAGGGCGGGCTGCCCGTCATACCGGCTCAGGCGCAGCCCATGCAGCTCTCCCTCGATCTGGGGGACACCCCCGAGCTCACCATGTCCACGGGTCTGCCCGAGATGACGGGGCCGGAGCGGGTCAGGGCCGAGCTGGACATCCTGGGGCTGGATGCCAGTGCCCACATCATCGACTTCTATGCTCCGATGCTGAGGGCGCTCGGAGTGACCCGATCCAGCGAGCTGCTCGGAGCGCGCAGTCGCTCCGAGCTGTGGGTCGCCGGGGTCAAGGTTGCCACGCAGACGCCGCCGATCCGCTCGGGACGACGCGTGGTGTTTCTGACCCTGGACGACTCAACCGGCCCGGTCGACGCAACGTTCTTCGAGGATGTCCAAGGCCCTTATGCCGCAACGGTTTTCCACTCCTGGATGCTTCTCGTCCGGGGCATCCTGCGCCGAACCGGGCCCAAAGGTGTCTCCCTGCGGGCCACCGGCGCCTGGGAGCTGTCCGGGTTGTGGGAGGCCTGGAGCCGAGGTGGGCTCGAGGCCGTCCATGCCGTGATGGCGCCCACGACAGGGGGCGATGCGGCCGGCGGGATGGGCGGATCGCGGCGCCGAGTCCTGGTGCACGCCTCAGGATTCAAACAGTCGCCCTACGCAGACATCAAACCTGCCGGTGGCGACGTCACGGACTCCCGCAAGCTGCCCAACGAAGGCCACGCAGTCCCCGACAAAGGTGCTCCGCCACGCAAGCTGTGGCATGCCAGCCCCGGAAGTTCAGGCCACTAGGGTGGAACCGATCCGACCGTCACCCCAGTCGTCCTGTCGGGCATCAAGGCCCGTCTCAGGCCCGTGTCCGTCAGCGACCACCAGCACCAGAGGAGTCTTGCCGTGGCTGATGAAGGGCGACCCGTGCTCGACGAGGGGCGGCGTGGCCGACGTGGCGGTGTCGAGACCTCAGTGCGCACCTCCGCCGTCTGGGAGTCCGTGCGAGCCGTCGTGGCCGAGCGCCAGGATCAGCTCGGCCGTAGCCTGCGCGTCGTCGATCTGGGTGGGGGCACGGGCGGCCTGGCCGTTCCGCTGGCCCGGTTGGGTCACCACGTCACGGTCATCGACCCCAGTCTCGACGCGCTGGCCTCGCTGTCTCGCCGGGCCGGCGACTCAGGCGTCGCCGAGCGGATCCTGGCTGTGCAGGGCGACGCCGCCACCCTGCTCGACGTCCACCCTGACGCCGACGCTGACCTCGTGTGCTGCCACGGCGTGCTGGAGTTCGTCGATGATCCGGCGGCGACCCTGCGCTCGGTTGCCGCGGTGCTCGCCACGGGTGGCTACGTCAGCCTCGTTGCAGCCACCCGTATCGCCGCCGTGCTCTCCCGTGCCCTGGCCGGTCAGTTCGACCAGGCCCAGCGTGCTCTCACCAGCGACGACGGCCGATGGGGATCAGCCGACCCATTACCTCGGCGCTTCGACGCGGCCGGTCTCACGGCCCTTGTCGAAGACGCCGGGCTGGTCGTCCACGACGTGCATGGGGTGCGCATCTTCAGTGACCTGGTGCCTGCGTCCTCAGTTGACTCCGACACCGACCGGGCCGCGCTGCTCGAGCTCGAGCGGACCGCTTCGCGTCACCCCGACTACGCGTTCCTGGGGCACATCGGTGCAGCCCTGCACGTCCTGGCTCGCCGGAGCTGACCTGCCGCCGGCGTCTGGGCTCTTGTCCAGACGACTGTCAGGGCGGTCCGGCCGATGAGCCGCCGCCAGTTCGCCGTCCCCGAACGCCCGGACGATCGACTCCCGGACGACGACGGCTGTTCGATCCTGCACGTGGACATGGACGCGTTCTATGCATCCGCGTCCCTTCTCAGCCGTCCCGAGCTCAAGGGCACACCGGTCATCATCGGCGGAGGAGGCAACCGGGGTGTCGTACTGTCCGCGACCTACGCGGCCCGAGCCTTCGGAGTGGCCTCAGCGATGCCGATCGCCCGGGCCCGCCGGCTGTGCCCACAGGCCACCGTTGTCGCTCCTGACTACGCCCGCTATGAGCGCATCTCCCACGCGGTGATGGCGGTGTTCGCCAGTGTCACTCCGATCGTCGAGCCGCTGTCGATGGACGAGGCATTCCTCGACGTCTCCGGCGCCCGGCGTCGGCTGGGGACGGGACGCCAGATCGCCCGGCAGATCCGCGACACGATTGCCGACGAGCAGGGCATCACCTGCTCCGTCGGCGTGGCTTCCACCAAGTTCATTGCCAAGCTCGCATCCGGTCTGGCCAAACCTGACGGACTGCTCGTCGTGCCGGAGGCCGAGGTGGTGGGATTTCTCCACCAGCTGCCGGTCGGCGCTCTGTGGGGGGTCGGCGACCGCACCGAGGAGGCTCTGCAGCGCCTGGGCCTTCGGACCGTGGCTGACATCGCCCACACACCGGTGGACACCCTGCGGCGGGCCATTGGCGACAACGCGGGGGCTGCCCTGTACGAGCTGGCCTGGGGACGTGACACCCGCGCAGTGGTGCCCACCAGTCGCGAACGCAGCATCGGTGCTGACGAGACGTTCTCGTACGACGTTGACGACCCGGCATACATCCACCGAGAGCTGCTCAAGCTCAGCGACCGCACTGCGGCCCGAGTGCGGGCGGCGGGAATGGTGGGCCGAACAGTCACGGTGAAGGTGCGTTTCGCCGACTTCACCACGATCACGCGCTCCAGGACACTGCGTGACCCGACCGACGTCAGCCGCGACATCTTCGCGACAGCCTTGTCCCTCTTTGACGGGCTGGGCCTGCAGCGAGCCCGGCTGCGGCTGGTCGGTGTCCGGATGACGGGCCTGATGGACTCCGATCGCGCACCCATCCAGGGTCTGCTCGATGAGCCGGCGCACGGCTGGCGAGATGCCGATCGGGCGGTCGATCGAGCCAGCGCGCGGTTCGGTGCAGGCGCGGTCCGGCCGGCCAGTCTGGTCCAAGGTGAGCGATCGGCTACCACTCCGTTGCGCGGCGACATATCCTGAGGGTGTCGTTGGCACGAGATTCAGACCGAGTGCCGCGCATCGCCGGTCCAGGCAATATTCCAGGACCGTCGGACGTTGTTGTCATTGGCAGATCAGGGCGCACGGGAGGTCGAAGGTGCCGCTTTCAGAACACGAGCAACACCTGCTTGAGCAGATGGAACAAGCGCTCTATGCGGAGGATCCGAAGTTTGC
>JAYSQH010000404.1:0-2960 GCA_043721655.1 Phycicoccus sp.
TGGGGACGACGGCACCAACAGCGATGAACTTACTGGCCACCGCAACGCCATAGGCATCACCGATGCGGGCCACGATCGAGAAGGTCATGCCAGCGACCCTAGCGACGAAGGGCCGAGAAATGGACGGTAGATTGGCTGCCATGCGCATAGGAATGTTGACAGGCGGCGGAGACTGCCCAGGACTGAACGCGGTTATCAGGGCGGCGGTGACCAGGGGGATCCAGGCTTACGGCCACGAGTTCGTGGGCTTCCGCGACGGCTGGAAGGGTCCGCTCGAGGGACTGACCCGTCCGTTGGGCCTTGCTGACGTCGACGGCATCCTGGCTCGTGGCGGCACCATTTTGGGGTCCTCGCGGACCAACCCCTACAAGGTCGATGGTGGACTGGACCGGATCAGGACGAACATCCAGGACGCCGGCATCGATGCGCTGATCGCGATCGGTGGCGAGGACACCCTCGGTGTGGCCAAGAAGCTCACCGACGACGGGCTCGGTGTCGTCGGGGTTCCAAAGACCATTGACAACGACCTGTCCGCCACGGACTACACCTTCGGTTTCGACACCGCGGTGATGATCGCCACCGAGGCGATCGACCGGGTCCGGACGACCGCCGAGTCGCACCATCGCGCCCTCGTCGTTGAGGTCATGGGCCGGCACGCCGGCTGGATCGCCCTGCATGCCGGGATGGCCGGCGGAGCCAACGTGATCCTGGTGCCTGAGCGCGAGTTCGACATCGAAGAGGTCGCCGCCCAGGTACGCTCCTGCTTCGACCGGGGGGTGGCCCCGATCGTGGTGACCTCCGAGGGCGCTCTGCCGATCGGCGGCGCCGAGTCTCTCAAGACCGGCGAGCTGGATGCCTTCGGACACATCCGACTTGGCGGCATCGCCGACTGGCTGGCCGACGAGATCGAGAAGCGCACCGGCATCGAGACCCGATCCGTGATCCTCGGTCACCTGCAGCGTGGAGGTACGCCCACGGCATACGACCGCGTCTTGTCCACCCGGTTCGGTCTACAGGCCGCTGACGCGGTCAACGACAAGGACTTCGGCACAATGGTCGCGCTGCACGGCACCGACATCGTGCGGGTTTCGCTGGCCGAAGCGGTCGGGACTCTCAAAACGGTGCCGCTGGAGCGGATGACTGAGGCCGAGGTCTTCTTCGGCTGACTCCGCAACTACCCTTGGGGCGTGAGCACCCTGGGCAGAACCGAAGCCACCCCCGACGTTCTCGCCGGCCTTGACGCCTGGCGTGACCTGCCTGCGGCCCAGCAGCCGATCTGGCCCGATGCCGAGGCACTTGCGACTGCCGTGGGCACCTTGTCGAGCTATCCTCCGCTGGTCTTCGCCGGTGAGTGCGACGTGCTCAAGAGCCGGCTGGCCGAGGCGGCCCAGGGGAGGGCGTTCGTCCTACAAGGTGGTGACTGCGCCGAGACGTTTGCCTCCGCCACCGCAGACAACATCCGCGACCGGATCAAGACGATCCTGCAGATGGCGGCGGTGCTGACCTACGGCGCGAGCATGCCGGTGATCAAGGTCGGACGGATCGCCGGCCAGTACGCCAAACCGCGCAGCAGCAACAACGAGACCCGTGATGGTGTCACCTTGCCTGCCTACCGCGGGGACATGGTCAACGACTTCGCATTCTCCCCAGAGTCGCGCATTCCCGATCCGAACCGACTCGTGCGGGCCTACAACGCCAGCGCGGCGACGCTCAACCTGGTTCGGGCGTTCACGACCGGCGGTTTCGCCGACCTGCGCCACGTCCACGACTGGAACCGTGGGTTCGTCGCCAACTCAGCCAACGCGCGATACGAACGCCTCGCAATGGACATCGACAAGGCGATGAAGTTCATGGCTGCCTGCGGTGCCGACTTCGACGCCCTGCGTTCGGTGGAGTTCTTCGCGAGCCACGAGGCGCTGATTCTGGACTACGAGCGGCCGCTGACCCGCATCGACTCACGCACCGGCCTGCCCTATGACGTCGCCGGGCACTTCGTCTGGGTGGGTGAGCGCACCCGCGACCTCGACGGAGCGCACGTCGACTTCGTCTCGCGAATCCGCAATCCCATTGGCGTCAAGGTGAGCCCGGCGGCCGAGCCGGACGACCTGTTGCGGCTGATCGACAAGCTCGACCCGACCCGCGAGCCGGGACGCCTGACGTTCATCACCCGGATGGGCGCCGGCACCATCCGCCAGGCGCTGCCCTCGATTGTGGAGAAAGTCTCGGCCTCAGGCGCAGTGGTGACGTGGATCTGCGATCCCATGCACGGCAACGGTTTTGAGTCGCCATCGGGTTACAAGACGCGTCGGTTCGATGACGTTGTGGACGAGGTCCGTGGCTTCTTCGAGGTGCATCGCGCTCTGGGCACCGTCCCCGGCGGGATCCACATCGAGCTGACCGGCAACGACGTGACCGAGTGCCTGGGCGGGTCCGGCGAGATCGTCGACGCTGATCTGGAGAAGCGCTACGAGACGCTGTGCGACCCGCGCCTCAACCACCAGCAAAGTCTCGAGCTGGCCTTTCTCGTTGCCGAGATGCTCCAAGGATGACGAACAGCATCGTCGACCTGTGCTCCGACGCGATCACCCAGGCGGCGCAACGACCGTGAGCTCGTCAGGGCTCGCGGAGCCGCGCTCTTTGCCACCGGGCCAGCGACTGGAGCCGGCTCTGCGAACGGTGCACTACGGGAGTGTGCCCCGGATCGACCTGGCCACCTGGTCGCTCCGAATTGGCGGCGACACCCTGGACGGTGAGGCTCTGTCGTTGTCCTGGGCCGACTTCGCCTTGTTGCCGCAGACGGTTGTCCGGGCCGACCACCACTGCGTCTCGCGCTACACGACCCCGGACCTGGGCTGGTCGGGAGTCGCCGCACGGACAGTCATCGAGATGGCACCCCCGGCCGACGGCGTCGAGCATGTCCTGGTCTCGGCTGCGCGGGGGTACAGCACCAACATCCGGCT
>JAYSQH010000405.1:0-2845 GCA_043721655.1 Phycicoccus sp.
TACGCGTCGTAGTCCTTCTCGAACCAGCCGGACCCGATACCCAGGATCAGCCGTCCGTCGCTGATGTGGTCGACGGTTCGCGCCATGTCGGCGAGCAGCTGGGGGTTTCGGTAGGAGTTGCAGGTGACCAGGGCGCCGATCTCCACCCGCTCAGTCGCCTCGGCGAAGGCTGCCAGCATGGTCCAGCACTCGAAGTGCTTGCCCTCGGGCGCGCCATACAGCGGGTAGAAATGGTCCCAGTTGAAGACGACGTCGACGCCGATCTCTTCGGCCTCCGCACACGCGCGCCGGAGGTCGCTGTACTCGGCGTGCTGGGGCTGCAGCTGTACGCCGACTCTTGCCGGTCGAGGGTCACTGGATGTCATGGGCGGACCTCCTGACTCTTGCCGACCACCGTGATCCCGGATTCGGTCACGAGGAAGCCGCGATCCAGGTCGTGTTGGCGATCGACACCGATGCTCACGTCCGGGGGGACGATGACGTTCTTGTCGATGATGGCCCGATGGATCCTGGCGTTCCGGCCAACCTGGACGAAGTCGAGCAGGACGCTGTCGGTGATCTGGGCGTAGCTGTGGACCTGGACACCGGGGGAGAGCACGGAGTGGGACACGTGCCCACCGCTGACCACCACGCCGGGGGAGACAGCGGAGTCAATGGCCTCACCGACCCTGCCCTTGGACCCGAAGACAAACTTGGCCGGCGGGTAGTTGCCATGTTCGGTGTAGATCGGCCACTCGTAGTTGTAGAGGTTGAACACGGGAGTGACCGCGATGAGGTCCATCTGGGCGTCGTAGTAGGAGTCGATCGTGCCGACGTCGCGCCAGTAGCCGTGGTCGCGATCGGTCGAGCCGGGGATCGGGTTGTCCTTGACGTCGTAGACGTAGGCCATGCCCCTGCGAACAAAGTCCGGGACGATGTCGCCGCCCATGTCTCGCCCGCTCCCCTCACGTTCGGCGTCACGGGTGACCGCCTCGATGAGGACGTCAGCGTCGAAGACGTAGATACCCATCGAGGCCAGAATCTCGTCGGGGGAGTCCGCCAGGCCAGTGGCGTCCTTGGGCTTCTCGAGAAAGGCCGAGATCGTGCGCGAGCCACCCCCCTCGACCTCGATGACACCGAACTGGTCGGCGAGAGCGATGGGCTGCCGGATCGCGGCGACTGTCACGCCGGATCCGTTTTTGATGTGTTCCTCGACCATGTGGCTGAAGTCCATGCGATAGACGTGGTCCGCGCCCACCACGACGACGATGTCGGGGTTCTCGTCGTACACCAGGTTCAGGCTCTGGTAGATCGCGTCGGCGCTGCCCTGGAACCAGCTCTTGTCGATCCGTTGCTGGGCTGGCACCGGTGTCACGTAGTTGCCTAGCATCGTCGACATCCGCCAGGTCTTGCTGATGTGGCGGTCGAGGCTGTGAGACTTGTACTGGGTGAGAACGACGATCTTGAGGTACCCCGAGTTCACCACGTTGCTCAGTGCGAAGTCGACCAGCCGGTAGATACCGCCGAATGGCACCGCCGGTTTGGCACGGTCCGCGGTCAGGGGCAATAGTCGCTTGCCCTCGCCGCCGGCCAGCACGATTGCCAGGACCTTCGGGTCGCCACCTTGCTTTCTCATGGGTCGACCCTACGGGTGTGACCGTGTCGCGGCGACCCCGAACGGGCTAGCGTTCACACCGTGAGAGTCGACATCCTGAGCAAGGAGTACCCACCCCAGATCTATGGTGGAGCGGGTGTTCACGTCGCTGAGCTGGTGCGTGCGCTGCGCTCCCGAGGCGATATCGATGCGCGTGTTCGCTGCTTTGGGGGGCCACGTAATGAGGCCGGCACCACCGGGTATGCCGACCTGCCGCAGCTTTCGTCCGCCAACGCAGCCATCCAGACGCTGGGTGTCGACCTGACCATGGCAAGTGACTGCATCGGCGCCGACCTGGTCCACTCCCACACCTGGTACGCCAACATGGGCGGACATGTGGCCTCGTTGCTGGCCGGCGTACCCCACGTCGTCTCTGCCCACAGCCTTGAGCCCATGCGTCCATGGAAGGCCGAGCAGCTCGGCGGTGGCTACGCAGTTTCCTCGTGGGTCGAACGGACGGCTTACGAGGCGGCAGCAGCCATCATCGCGGTGAGCGCGGGGATGAGGCTGGACGTGCTGAACAGCTACCCGTCAGTCGACCCGTCGACGGTCCACGTCGTTCACAACGGCATCGACTCCCAGCTGTGGCAACGGGACTCAAGCGCAGCGGCACTGGACGTGGTGCGCAGTTGCGGCGTTGACCCGGATCGTCCGTCGGTCATGTTCGTGGGCCGGATCACCCGCCAGAAGGGGCTGCCCTACCTCTTGCGCGCGGCTGCTCGGCTGCCGCCAGAGGTGCAGCTCGTCCTGGTCGCTGGGGCGCCGGACACCCCCGAGATCAATGCCGAGGTCGAGGCGCTCATCGGCGAGCTACGCAACGAACGCCATGGCGTCGTGTGGATTGCCGAGATGATGCCGAAGACGCAGGTGATCGCGTTGCTCAGCGCTGCAACGGTTTTCGCCTGCCCGTCGGTCTATGAGCCGCTCGGGATCGTCAACCTCGAAGCCATGGCGTGCGGGCTACCGGTCGTGGCGACGGCGACGGGCGGTATCCCCGAGGTCGTCGTTCACGGAGCGACCGGATGGCTGGTTCCGATCGAGCCGGTGATCGACGGCAGCGGGATCCCCGTGGACGCAGATCGATTCGTCTCGGATCTGGCGGCCGCGCTCAACGAAGCGCTCTCCGACCCGGTTCGCGCCCGCGCATACGGGCAGGCTGGCCGGGAGCGAGCGGTGGAGAGCTTCTCGTGGTCCTCCATCGGCGACCAGACC
>JAYSQH010000406.1:0-6435 GCA_043721655.1 Phycicoccus sp.
CGGTCAGGGAATAGAGATACAGGGACGTCGGGCTCAGGCTGGCATCCGCGGCATACACCTGACCACCGGACGCCGTGGCGAGGACGGGCATGTAGGAGGGCCCGCTGGTCAGCCGACCGAGGTCCGCGCCGGTGGCGGCATCGACCACACCGAGACCGCCATACGCGCCCGATCCGCCATAGGTGTTGCACGAATAGCCATAGACCACGCGGGTTCCCACGACGGCCACATCGCCCGGACAGGTGCCTGCTGGCAGGGGCACCGTCTGCACCACGGCCAAGCTCGCAGTGTCTACACGCACGAGGGCGTCACCGGACGCAGCCGCAACCCAGAGCGATGAGCCGTCGGGCGTCAGCGCCATTCCGGTTGGCCCGGCGATCGGGCCGCTTCGCCCGACCTGCGTGCCCGCGAGGTCAGTCACGGTGAGTGCGCTCCCGGTTCGACCAGGTGCAAGGAAGAGATGGCCGTGCGCTTGGTCGACCACGATCCGCGAGAACGACGTCATGGCAAGCGTCGTGGGGGGCGTGTCGGCGGCCGCCGAGATGGCAGCTGCAACGGGCACGACGGATACGACGGACGTTGCGATCAGCGTGGGGACGAGAAGGCGCGCGGGAATCCACATGCGCTCAGGATTGGCGCGCACAGGGCCTTGTCAGTATCAGCCGAATAGCCTTTTCAGCGCCGATCTGGTCATCCAAATGTCTAGAAACCCGTTCAATACCGCCCTAACCTTTCGCGGGGCACTGGCTAACGCGCTGTCCCCCGCCCGCACTGGGTAGGGTCGGGGGATACGCAACCGGAGGTGAGGTTCCATGACCGATCAGAACGCCACGACAGAGCGCGCTGCCGGGACGACTGAGCGCACCCTCGGGCAGCTGGTGGCCGACGCGACCCATGACCTCTCGTCGATCATTCACAGCGAGATCGCCCTGGCTAAGGCCGAGATCGGCGCCGATGCCAAGAAAGCCGGAATCGGTGCCGGCCTCTTTGCCGCGGCAGGGTTCTTCGTATTCCTGGCCCTGGTCCTGCTGCCCATCTCGGCGGCCTACGGCTTGGTGGCCGCAGGGCTGTCGCCATGGCTGGCGTTCCTGATCGTGGCCATCGTCCTGCTCGTGCTCGGGGCGATCATGGCAATGGTCGGCAAGGGCCGCGTGAGCAAGATCAAGGGCAAACCCGAGCGTGCGATCAAGAACGCGCAGGACACCATCGCGGCCATCAGGCCCACCAGCACCTGAGTGACCCAGCACGTCCTTGAACAGACCAATCCTGACCGAAGCGAGATCTCAGCACATGAGGAACGACGCGTCGTCTGTGCTCATCGCAGGGCCGTGGGAGCACCGGTTCGTCGCCGCCAACGGTGCGCGCTTTCACGTAGCCGAGCTCGGCGAGGGGCCGCTTGTCGTTCTCCTGCATGGGTTTCCCCAGTTCTGGTGGGCTTGGCGCGACCAGCTGACCGCGCTCTCCGAGGCTGGCTACAAGGCGGCCGCCATCGACCTGCGCGGCTATGGGGCCTCGGACAAACCTCCCCGCGGCTACGACACGTTCACCCTTGCCGCCGATGTCGCGAGCATCGTGCGATCCCTGGGCGAGAGCAGTGCGGTGATCGTCGGACACGGTTGGGGCGGCTGGATCGCGTGGTCCATGCCGACGATGCAGCCAGCCGTCACCACAGCCATAGCCGCCCTCGGTATGCCGCATCCGCTTGTTCTGCGTCAGGCTTCAGTGCGAAACCCGACCCAGATCAGGGCCAACGCCTATCTGGCAGGGCTGCAACGGCCCTTCGTTCCCGAACATCAGATGAGCACCAGCCCCGCCTATGTCGAACACCTGCTGGGTGCCTGGTCGGCCCCCCAGAGCCAGTGGCCCCCTCGAGACGTCGCCCAGCGCTATGCCGAGGCGATGGCGCTTCCGTTCGTTGCCCACTCCGCGGCGGAGTACTACCGCTGGGTCGTCCGCAGCCAGCTGCGACTTGACGGCAGACGATTCGCCCACCGGCTGAAGACCCCCATCACGGTGCCCGTGCTGCAACTACAAGGTGGGCAGGACGGCGCCGTGGTCCCATCCCTCGCCCAGGACTCATCGGCATACGTCCAGGGCCCGTTCGAGCAGCATCTCATCGCCGGCGCGGGACATTTCTTGCCCGAAGAGGCACCCGACGAGGTCAACGCCCACCTGGTGCGCTGGCTGGCCGGCAGGCACTGACCCGCATCAGTGACGCGTGAGGCTCACCCCGCGGCGCAAACACCAGTGTTCACCGGGGAGACCGAGCTCGTGGCCGCGTTAAGGACCGGCCTGGCCTCGTCCAGCGTGAGGGCGTATCCGGTTCGCTCATCATCGAGTGACTTGGCGAAGACGATCCCCACAACCTCACCCCGTGGCGACAGGAGAGGCCCTCCGGAGTTGCCCGGCTCGACCCTGGCAAAGAGCGAGTAGACCTCACGAACCACACCCGGATTGCCATAGATGTCAGCGCCTCTGGCGGTGAGCACATCACGGACACGAGCAGAGTCGACACGGTAGGGCCCGTCCAGCGGGAAGCCCGCGACCACGGCACCGTCGGAACGCTTGAGGCTCCGGCCCTGCGTCAGCGCAGGCGCGGGCAGCCCTGGCACCGACAGCACGGCAAGGTCACGTTTGGGGTCGAAGAAGACCACGCGGGCGTCATAGGTGTGACCGGTGCCGCGGATCCGTACGTGCTCGAACGACACTCCTGCAACGACGTGCGCATTCGTGACCACGCGCTCCGGCGAGACGACCCAGCCGCTACCTTCCTGCCCGCGGTTGCACGACTCCGCGATGCCGTTGATCTTGACGATCGACCTGGCCGCTGCCGCCACACCTCGGCCGAACGACGCCTGGCCGTCCGGCGGTGCGACGGGCGCGATCGGCTCGATCGCCACCCCCTCAAAGACGCGAGGGAAGCCCTCTCGGTCGAGCACGGACCGGAAACCGGCGAAGAGTCGTGCGGTCTGCGGCGGCACAAAACGGTCAATCGTCTGTATGACGCGGGAGCCGCCGATCGCTCTTGCGACGGGCGCCGAAGCGCCACCTCGCACCGCGCCCGCGATGAACCAGAGAAGGACGGACACCGCGAGCACGCTCGCAACCGCACCCATGATGGAGTCGATCACCCGTGCCGGTTCGACCCGCAGCCCGCGGCGCAGGCGGGAGCCGACGCCGACCGCGATCGCCTGGCCGAGGGATGCGAGGACGAACACGCCGAACAGCAGGGCAGCCGTGCGCCACAGGACGCTGTCGTCCACGCTGTGCCAGCGCCGCAACAGCTCCGGCAGCAGCCACATGCCCAGGGCGCCACCGGAGAGGAACCCGACCAGGGACAGCACGCTCACCACGAACCCGTGGCGGTAACCCGTGAAGCCATAGCTCACCAGCAGCGCCGCCAACACGATGTCAAGCGCGATCGAACTCACGAAGGGTCTCCCTCAGGTCGGGCCGGCGGTGCCACCGAGCCATCACGGGCTCCGACGAAGTGTGACGGCAGCGGTCGGTGGTCCTCACGGTCCCACGACCGCTCGAGGCCAGCCAGCTCAATGACCTTGGAGAGCAGCCCCGCAGTGAACCCCCACACCAGCAGACCATCGACGTCGAACGCCGGGCCGACGAACCCGCTGGGATGGGTGATCGTGAACCGCTTTGCCGGGTCGGTGAGCTCGGAGAGCGGAACCCTGAGGACCCTGGCGACCTCACGGTGGTCGACAATGTCGATCGGACTCGGTTCCGCCCACCACGCCAGGATCGGCGTGACCACGAAGTTGCTGGGCGGGAGATAGAGCGCAGGGAGCTCGGCCACGACCTGCACGCCGGTCGGGTCCAGGCCCACCTCTTCCTGGGCCTCTCGTAAGGCAGCCGCAGCTGGACCGGCGTCCGTGGGATCGATGGCGCCCCCCGGAAACGACACCTGCCCCGCATGGGAACGCATGCTGTGCGATCGCTCGGTCAGTACGACGTCCTCCCCGCCGTCCACATCTGGCCCGAAGAGAATGAGCACCGCGGACTGCCGGCCACCCTCGTCGGGTGGCAGGAACCGACTGAAAAACTGCGGCTCGAGCTGATCGAGCCGGTCCACCAGATACGCCATCCAGTGCGGCTGGGGATCGGTCACGACAGTCCCGGGGCCAGCTCGAACTTCAGCAGCTCCGTCGCCTTGGCCGGGTCCATCTCGCCCTCGCCGTAGGAAGGACACCACCTGGCAACCGGACACGCACCGCACGCCGGCTTGCGCGCGTGACAGGTACGTCGTCCGTGAAAGATCAGGACGTGGGAGAGCATGGTCCAGTCCTTCTTCGGGATCAGCGCGCCCACCGCGTACTCGACCTTCACCGGATCCACCTCGTCGGTCCAGCCAAAGCGCCTCGCCAAACGACCGAAGTGCGTGTCAACAGTGATCCCGGGGATGCCAAAAGCGTTGCCCAGCACCACATTGGCAGTCTTGCGCCCGACGCCGGGAAGGGTGACCAGGTCTTTGAGCCGAGGCGGCACCTCGCTGTCGAACCGTTCGACCAGCGCGGTGCCGAGCTTGATCAGCGAGTCGGTCTTGGCGCGATAGAAGCCCGTCGACTGGATCATCGTCTCGAGCTCGGCTCGATCAGCTCCGGCGAAGTCCGCGGCAGTCCGGTAGCGGGCGAAAACCCCTGGGGTCACCATATTTACCCTGATGTCGGTGGTCTGCGCGGACATCACCGTGGCGACCAACAGCTGCAACGGACTCTCGAAGTGGAGCTCGCAGTGGGCAGTGGGGTAGCGCTCGACCAGCACGCGATACATCTTGCGCGCACGACGGGTCAACGCGACCTGGGTCTCTGGGCTCGTAGTCGCAGGCACACGGTCAGACTAATCGGCGTTGAGGGCATTGCCCCCAAACCCCAGCGCTCTGACAGACTGGGCGCCGTGGACATCGACATCGTAAGAAGATCACCGCTCTTCGCCGCTCTGGACGACGATGCTGCTGGCGCCCTGATGGAGTCGATGACGGCATCGCATCTCGAACGAGGCGACATCCTGTTCCGTGAGGGCGACCGCGGCGACCGGCTCTACGTCATCGGCGAGGGCAAGATCAAGCTCGGGCGGACCAGCAGTGACGGCCGCGAAAACCTCTTGGCCATCCTCGGCCCGGGCGAGATGTTCGGCGAGCTGTCCCTCTTTGACCCGGGCGCCCGCACCGCGACCGCTACTGCCGTCGCCGAGTCACAGCTCATCGCACTCGGCCATGATGACCTCAACCTGTTCCTGTCGGGCCGTCCGGCCGTTGCGGCGACCTTGCTGGCTGCGCTGGCCCGTCGTCTTCGTCGTACCAACGAGGCCCTGGCCGATCTCGTCTTCACCGACGTACCCGGTCGCGTGGCCAAGGCCCTGCTCGACCTCTCCGCCCGCTTCGGCCGCCCGGCCGAGGACGGCGTCCTGGTGGCGCACGACCTGACCCAGGAAGAGCTCGCCCAGCTCGTCGGCGCCTCCCGCGAGACGGTCAACAAGGCTCTGGCCGACTTCGCATCGCGCGGCTGGATCAAGCTCGAGGCCCGCGCCGTCCTGGTGATGGACGTCGAACGGCTGAGGCGCAGAGCCCGCTAGCCCCCTTCCCCACCGCCCTCCTTCCCCACCGAACACCGCGCCGGCACCGTATGGGGCTCTTCCGAGCCCTGGAACGGTGCCGGCGCGGTGTTCGGTCAGGTGCGGGGGTGGGCCGCCAGGTAGTCCAGCTGAGCCAGCACGCTGAGCCGGGCTGCCGGCCATACCTCGCGCGGGACGTCGGCATAGACCATCTCGACCACCGCGTCCGCGCCGATCGCCCCGGATGCTACGGCCGATCGCACCTGCTCAAGACGTTCCTGTCGGTGGTCCAGATAGGAGCGCACGACGGCGGCCGCGTCCGGCAGCGTGGGGCCGTGGCCCGGCAGGATCTTGGTCACCTCACGCGAACCCGTCAGGGCCTCGATGCGCCGCAACGACTCGAGGTATGCCGCGAGCTCACCATCGGGCCACGCCACCACTGACGTGCCGCGCCCCAGAATCGTGTCACCGGTGAGCAGGGCATTCTCGGCGACCAGCAGGAACGAGAACGAGTCGCTGGTGTGCCCGGGAGTGGGCACGACGACCAGATCGAGCCCGCCGACCGTCAGCCGCTCATAGCCGCCAAGATCGTCGTGCCCCGTCCCGATGCCCCGAACTGGTGCGCCGGTCAGGCCGGCGAAGCGAAAGATCGACTCGGCGTGGTCCGGGTGGCCATGGGTGAGCAGCGTCAGCCCGACTCGTACCCCGCGCCCGGCCACGACATCCAGCACCCGTTGCAGGTGTTGCTCATCGAGCGGCCCAGGGTCGACGACGACGCAGTCGGTCGCCTCGGGCTCCATCAGGACCCAGGTGTTGGTGCCTTCCAGCGTCATGGCGCCGGGGTTAGGTGCGAGCACGCACGTCGCGCGC
>JAYSQH010000407.1:0-4359 GCA_043721655.1 Phycicoccus sp.
ATCTGCGGGTCGAGGTTGGCCGCGATCGGCAGGATGGCCGAGTCGCCGGCGAGCGTTCCGCCGCCGCCGCACGTGTAGTCGTACGTGGAGTTCACGCCATAGGTCAAGCCATCGGGTCCGACCCACTGCTGCACCGCCGGCGTGCCGCCCTGGTGGATCAGAACGACGATCGCCTTCACACCCTGCTCACGAAGAACGGGCACCAGCGCATTGGCCGTAGCCACCTCGTCGGTGAAATCGAGGCCCGCAATTCCGGCCTGAGTCACGATGCTGGGGGTCTCCTTCAGCGTCATGCCGATGAAGCCGACCTTGGCGCCGCCCTCAAAGGTCTTGACCCAGTAGGGCGGCAGGATCGTGTCGTTCGTACCCGCGTACTTGACGTTCGCCGCCAGGATCTGGAAGTCCGCACCCTTGAAAGTGCCTGCCGCGCAAGAGTTCTGACCGTCGGGCAGGCAGCCGCCGGTTTGCATCCGCTGCAGCTCTTTGTAGCCCTCATCGAACTCGTGGTTGCCGACCGCGGTCGCCTCAAGTCCGAGCGCGTTCATCGCCTCGATCGTGGGCTCGTCGTGGAACGCTGCGGACAGCAGTGGCGAGGCGCCGATGATGTCGCCAGCCGCGACGGTGACCGTGTTGGGTTTTCCGACTCGCGCGTCACGCAGGTGGGTGGCGAGGTACTCGACACCACCGGCGGGGGTGGTCACGTTGCCGGCCCTGATGGCGCCGGTTGAGGAGGTACTGAGCGCGTGATCGGTCACGACAGTGCCGCTGGACCCGGTCGGGCCCTCGAGGTTCCCGTGGAAGTCGTTGAACGACAGAATCTGGATGTCCATCAAGGGGCCGTTGGGCCCAGCCATGCTGGGGCTGCTCGTGGCGGCGACTCCGGCACTGGCTGCCAGTGCCACGGCTAGAACCCCGCCGAGGCGACGCGTGCGTGCGAAAGACATGGAGACTCCTGCTCGTCCGTTGTGGTTGAGCCGGGGCGGCCAAGCGGGGTCCCGGGGGTACGTGCCGCAGGCTATGCCGCCCGAGTTGTCATGTGAAGGGGCTTATGGCATGACTTGACCGAAACATGGCACAACACCGGCGGGCAGCCCGCGGGCGAGTCGTCTGGGCGCGCGCCGTGATGGAATGCGGCCATGCAGGTGGAGAAGGTGAAGCGGCTCGGTGCCCGGCAGCTGTCCGAGGTGATGGCCCTGGTCGAGGAGGCGACGCGGGTGGATGACGTGGCGCCGCTGTCCGAGCAGGGTCTGCTGGCGGCGCGAGTCAGCCTCCCGGAGGGCGCCGCCGTACCCTCCGGCGCCAGCGCACCGCACTTCCTCGCGTATGACGGCTCGCGCCTCGCGGGCTATGCCCACCTCGAGCGGGGGCCGGGCGCGGAGATCGCAGGGGACGCCACCGCGGAGCTCGTGGTGGACCCCGGACATCGGCGACGGGGCGTCGGGACCGCGCTGATCCAGGCGCTCGAAGCCGCCCTGGGGTCAGGGAACATGCACGTGTGGTCGCATGGTCATCTCGACGCCGCCCGCGACTTTGCCGCCCGCGACGGCTTCTCCAACGTGCGCGAGCTCTGGATGATGAGCCGGTCGCTTCAAACCGACGCCGGCCCCCTGCCTCACATCGATCTGCCTGAGGGGTTCGCGACCCGGCATTTCGTCGTCGGCCAGGATGAGGACACCTGGCTGAGCGTGAACACCCGCGCCTTCGCCAGCCACCCCGAGCAAGGCCGGATCACCCGGCTCGACCTCAACGCCCGGATTGCCCAACCATGGTTCGACGCAACGGGATTCATCCTGATCGAAGACACCCGGGGTGCCACACCCGTGCTTGCCGCCTCGCACTGGACGAAGGTCGCCCAGGCCGGAGACAAGAAGGGGAGAACCACGAGGGGCGAGGTCTACGTGGTCGGTGTGGACCCGGCATACCAGGGTCTGGGACTGGGGCGAGCGGTGACGGTCCTGGGGCTCGAGCACCTGCTCGAAGACGGTCTGACCGAGGCCTTTCTCTACGTCAACGCCGACAACAGCGCGGCGGTCAGGACCTACTCGCGACTGGGCTTCACCCGCTCGGCGGTCGATGTCATGTATTTTCGCCTCGTTCACCCGCCAGTGCCACGATAGGGGCATGAGCGTGCAGAAAGCCGTGGCCCCGCCTGCCGGCAAGCGGTCCGACAAAACCACCCCCGAGTCGCGCGAGCCAGCCCTGCGTGCCCTGACCAGCACGCCACCACGCTCCTCGAACGGCCAGTTCATCCGTGTCGTATCGGCTTCCCAGGAGCCGACCGACCCCGACGCGCTGCCCGACGACCGGTTCCTCGACCGTGAGATCTCCTGGCTCCAGTTCAACGAGCGCGTCCTGCAGCTTGCCGCCGACGACTCGGTGCCGCTCCTGGAGCGAGCTCGCTATCTCGCGATCTTCGCCAGCAACCTCGACGAGTTCTTCATGGTCCGGGTCGCCGGCTTCAAACGCCGTATCGCAGCCGGCCTGGCGGTGCGCTCTGCCTCCGGCCTGGAGCCTGGCGAGGTTCTGAACGAGATCTCACGCATCGCCCACGATCTGATGGCAGCTCATGCCCAGGTGTTCGAGGACCAGGTTCGTCCCTCCCTGGTCGAGGAAGGCATCGCCATCGTGCGGTGGGATGAGCTCAGCGACGACGAGCAGGAGGGGCTGCACGGGATGTTCCGGGACCAGATCTTCCCGGTGCTCACGCCGTTGGCCGTCGACCCTGCCCACCCGTTTCCCTACATCTCCGGGCTCTCCCTCAACCTTGCTGTCCTACTGATCAACCCCAAGACCGAGATCGAGCACTTTGCCCGCGTCAAGGTGCCGCCGCTGCTGCCCCGCTTCGTGCGGGTCCAGACCTCGGACTCGCAACCGACCCACTCCCACGGCGCGCGTTTCGTGCCCCTTGAGGACATCATCGCCGCGCATCTGGACCAGCTGTTCCCAGGGATGCGGGTCAGCCAGCACTTCACCTTCCGGGTCACTCGCAACGAGGACGTCGAAGTCGAGGAGGATGACGCCGAGAACCTGCTCACCGCTCTGGAGAAGGAGCTGACCCGGCGTCGGTTCGGTCCGCCGGTGCGCCTCGAGATCGCCGAGGACATGGACGACCACGTCATGGACCTGCTCGAACGCGAGCTGGGGGTGCACTCCGGCGAGGTCTACCGTCTGCCAGCACCGCTCGATCTGCGTGGACTCAACGTGCTGGCCGACCTGGAACGTTCAGGACTGCGGTTCCCGGCATTTCTGCCCAAGACCCACCCCGACCTGGCGGCAGTCGAGAGCTCACACCCCAGCAACATCCTGGCCTCGATGCGGATCAAGGACATCCTGCTCCAGCACCCCTACGACTCGTTCTCGACGTCGGTGCAGGCTTTCATCGAGCAGGCCGCAGCCGACCCCCGAGTTCTCGCCATCAAGCAGACCCTCTATCGCACGAGCGGCGACTCCCCCATCGTCGACTCTCTGGTCGACGCCGCGGAGTCCGGCAAGCAGGTCCTCGCCGTGGTCGAGCTCATGGCTCGGTTCGACGAGCAGGCCAACATCTCGTGGGCCCGCAAGCTCGAGCACGCGGGCGTGCACGTCGTCTATGGCATCGTCGGCCTCAAGACACACGCCAAGCTCTCGCTGGTCGTCCGCCAGGAAGCCGAAGGGCTCCGTCGCTACTGTCACGTCGGCACTGGCAACTACAACCCCAAGACCGCCCGCCTGTATGAGGACATCGGCCTGCTCACCTGCAACCCGCAGGTCGGCGAGGACCTGACGAAGCTGTTCAACCAGCTGTCCGGCTGGGCACCGAGCAGCAAGTTCAAGCGCCTTCTGGTGGCGCCGCGATCGGTGCGCTCAGGCCTGATCGACCACATCGAGACCGAGATCGCCAACGCGCAGGAAGGCCGCGGCGGCTACATCGGCTTCAAGGTGAACTCGATCGTCGACGAAAAGCTGATCGACGCCTTGTACCGTGCCTCGCGTGCCGGCGTCGTGGTGGACCTGTGGGTCCGCGGCATCTGCGCCGTGCGCCCGGGTGTCGAGGGTCTGTCCGAGACCATTCGGGTGCGCTCGATCCTGGGCCGGTTCCTTGAGCACTCGCGGCTGTTCATCTTCGGCGGAGGGGGCAAGCCGATCGCCTACATCGGCAGCGCCGACCTGATGCATCGCAACCTCGACCGCCGTGTCGAGGCCCTGCTGCGGCTCCCCGACCCTGGACATATCGCGGAAGTGCAGTCCCTCGTGGCGTCGGGCATGAGCGAAGCCGTGTCCAGCTGGCACCTCAACGGTGACGGTCAGTGGACCCGACACTGCCTCGACGCTGAAGGCAACAACCTCATCGACCTACAGAGCGCGCTGATCGAGAGCAAC
>JAYSQH010000408.1:0-2209 GCA_043721655.1 Phycicoccus sp.
AGGGCGATCGCGGCGGCCAGGGCGATGGTCAGCGTCAGGGGGACGCCGACGACCACGAAGTACGCCGTGTTGAGCGCGGCCTTGCGGAACGTCTCGTCAGCGAAGACCCGGGTGAAGTTGTCGAAGCCGATGAAACCGACGGCAAACGGTGAGCGCAGGTCCCTGGACTTGATGTCCGTGAAGCTCATGTAGAGCGAGGAGATGACCGGCCACGCGGTGAACACGGTGAACAGCATCAGGAACGGCAGCGCCAGAATCCACGCGGCCCTGCCCTGTCGCGAAATGCCCTTGCCCCGGCGCAACGGGCCCTTGCTCCGGCGCGCAGCCGGGGGCTTGGAGGCCCCCGAACTGCGCGCCGGAGCGATGGTTGACATCTGTCAGCCGCCAGTGCCGATGGAGTCAGCCTTGGCCTGCACGGCCTTGAGTGCCACTGCCGGGTCCTCGCCGGACTTGGCGACCTTCTCCATCTCGGAGTCGAACGCCTTGGCGACCTGCTCCCAGGTGGCGATGGCCGGCGGGGCCTTCGCGTCCTCGAGCTGCTTGCCGAAGATGGCCAGCTTCTCGTCGCCCGTCAGCGACGAGTCGGTCCATGCGCTCTTCACCGACGGGAGGTCGGTCGAGATCCCGTACCACTTGACCTGGGTCTTGGGGTCGGAGAGCCACTGGACGAACTTCCACGCGGTGTCGCGGTTCTTGCTGCTTTTGAACACCACGAGGTCCGAGCCGCCGACGAAGGATGTGGCGGACTTCTGCTTGGGCATCTGAATCACGCCGTACTTCGCCTTGAAGCCGGCTCCGCCATCCTTGTCGAGTCCGGCCATCTCCCAGGGACCGGAGATGAACATCGGCACCGTCCCCTTGATGAAGTCGGGCTGGATCGTGTTCAGCGGAATCTGCTTCTGGGAGATGCCTTCGGTGAAGTAGCTCTGCCAGTACTTCACGGCCTCGGTCATCTGAGGCGTGTCGAAGGTGAACTTCTTCTGATCGGCAGTGGCGACTTCAGCTCCGTTGGACCAAGCGAACGGAAGGACCGTCTGCCACGAGCCCTCGGCGCCAGGCTGCAGGTTGATGCCGTACTTGGCGCCAGCCTTGGTCTGCAGGGCTTTTGCCATGGCCTTCAGGCCTGCCCAGTCGGTCGGCAACGTCGTGATGCCAGCCTTCGCGGCCAGGTCCTTGCGGTAGTAGACGAGCCGCGTCTCGACATACCAGGGCACGCCGTATGCCGTTCCGCCCACCTCGGTGGTCTTCTGGGCTCCGTCGAAGAACACGCTCTTGTCGATCGAAGCCGGCGTCGGGTCGAGGGCCTGCGTTGCGAACTCGCCCATCCACGTCGTGCCGATCATGGCAGCGTCCGGCGTCTTGCCGGCGGTGATGGCGGTCGCGAACTTATCGTGCGCGGCAGGCCAGGGGATGCTGGTCACCTGGACCTTGACGCCCGGGTTGGCCGCCTCGAACTCCTTGGCCAGTGCAGGCAGCTTGTCGCCCTCTGAGCCCATCGCCCATACCGAGATGGTCCCGGTTGCCTTGCCTGCGCTCACGGACTTGGCCGTGTCGCTCGTCGTGGTGCCCGCGTCTGTGGACCGGCCACAGGCAGCGAGCCCCATGCTTGCCACGAGAGCGAGCGCCACCACAGCTGTGATGGTGATTTTGCGTTTCATTTGTTGTCCTCCTTGGTCGGACTTTGTCTCCTTGCAATGGTTCTGTCTCTGCTGGCGACCCACGGCGCGTCGAGCTCGTCCTTTTCGGGACAGCCACACGAGGACCGCAGCACCAGCTCGGTCGGCAGAATCCGCGGTTCCGGGGCTGGGGGGGCACCGGTTATGCGTTCATGGAGTCGGGTCGCTGCAGCGCGTCCGAGCTCGTACAGGGGCTGGCGCACCGTCGTCAGCCCCGGGCTGACATATCGGGCAGTCATGACGTCGTCCCAGCCAACGATGGCGATGTCGTCCGGGACCTTGACCCCCGAGCGCTGCAGCGCCTTCATCGTCGACAGGGCCAGCTCGTCGTTGGCGCAGACCAACGCGTCCGGTCCGTCGGGGTGGGCGATGACCTGGGCCGCAACCTGTGCACCCGAGCGTTCGTGGAAGTCGACACGGATCGGTGGCCCAGCCGCTGACGCGTCCGACGTGGACAGCGCTTCGGTGAACCCGAGGTAGCGCTCCTGGGTGTCGGGTGAGCCGTCAGGGTCGCCGACGAAGAACAGCCGGCG
>JAYSQH010000409.1:0-2271 GCA_043721655.1 Phycicoccus sp.
GCTGCCGGCGATGGTGCATTGCACACGTGTAGCTGGCACTTCGTTCCCCGGAAGAGGAAGTCCTCCACCGACGTACCGTCGCGCGTGATGGCCTGGGCACGGATGCCAGCCGGGTACGGGCGCAGGTCGTCGAGGGTCAGCTCCGGGCAGTACTTGCCCACGGCGCGAAGGTATCCCGACCTGAAGGCGGAGTCTCGCATCTCAGCGACGCCGGTGCGGACGTTCGCCCTGGCGAAGCGCCAGAAGCCGGGAAAGGTCGCGAAGGCGGCAACGTCGCGAAGACGGACGGAGCCTTTCGGGTAGCCCTCCCGAGCGAGCCCCAGCACCGCGTTCGGGCCGACGGTGATCCGCCCGTCGATCGTCGGGCTCAGGTGCACGCCCAGGAAGGGCAGCCCGGGATCGGGGACAGGGTAGATGAGCCGCTCGACCAGCCCAGATAAGGACGTAGGCAGCTGGAAGTACTCCCCCCGGAAGGGCACGATCCGGAAGTCGACGTCGAGGCCGCCCATCGCCGCGACCCGGTCGGCCTGCAGACCAGCACAGGCCACGAGGCTGTGTGCCTGGAAGTCCCCGCCGTCCGACTCCACGTCGACCTCGCCGCCTTGCCGGCCTGGGCGCTCGGTGATCGCGCGGACCTGGGATCGGGTGACCACGCGGCCGCCGAGCGTGACGATTTCCTTCGCCATGGCCCGGGCAACCTCACGGAAGTCGACGATGCCGGTGGTCGGCGAGAGCAGCGCACCCACCCCGCGCACGTGCGGCTCCAGCTCGCGCAGTCGTCCGGCATCCATCTGCTCCAGCTCGAGCCCGTTCTGCACGGCTCGGTCCCCGAGCCTGGCCATCCGCTCCAGCTCCACGTCGTCCGTGGCCACGACCAGCTTCCCGACGGTTTCGTAGCGGATGTCGTTGCCGTCACAGAAGTCCTTGGTCGCCCGCTCGCCCGCTCGGCACAGGCTCGCCTTGAGAGAGCCCGGCGCGTAGTAGATCCCGGCATGGATCACTCCCGAGTTGTGCCCTGTCTGGGCGGTGGCGATATCGTCCGCTTTCTCGAGCACGACCACCCTCGAGCCCGGGCGTTTGTGTAGCAGCGCCCGCGCGGTTGCCAGACCGACGATGCCCGCTCCGACGACGATGTAGTCCTCCACGGCCCCACCCTTCCTTGCGCCGAACGGCCGGCCGATCCGATGCCCATTCGACTCACGAGCCGACTGTCGTAAGGTTTACCAGCATGGCGCCATCAACTGACACCTCCACAGAGGGCGGCTCTCTGGTCAATGGCCCCTCACCGCTCCCCTACCGGGCGAGCCACCGCAGCAGACGTCACCGTCGCGGCGAGACTGAAACTGAGACGCCTCAGCAGCAGAAGGCGCCGACGCTGCACGACTTGATCGCTGCTCGGCCCCCTCCGCTTGCCGGGCCGGCCGAACAAGGCTGGCAGGCCAGGATCCAATGGTTGACAGGGGGTCTGATCCATCCAAAGCCTGGCCCGGCCGAACGGGAGTACCGCGACGCGGTCGCTTCGATCCAACGCAGCCTGGACGGCCCCAAGACCGTCGTGGTGGTCAACCCCAAGGGCGGTGGCACCAAGACAACCGTCACAATGCTGCTGGCTGCGACCTTCGGGATTCACCGCGGCGGATACACGCTGGCTTGGGATAACAACGAAACCAGGGGAACGCTCGGCTGGCGGGCGAACCCCGCACGACACACCAACACAGCCGTCGACCTGCTGCGAGACCTCGAGCGGTTCAACGACGTCCGCGGCGCCCGAGTGGGAGACCTCGACAACTACATCCGCTCGCAGGGCTCGACTCAGTTCGACGTGCTCGCCTCGGATGAGGACGCGGCGTCTGCGGCGTCCATTGACGCAGATGCGTTCAACCGTCTGCACGGCACCCTGGCCCGGTTCTACCGGCTGATGGTCATCGATACCGGCAACAACATGCGCGCCAGCAACTGGCAGGCTGCCGTGGCGGTCGCAGACCAGCTGGTCATCGTCTCCACGGTCCGAGAGGACACCGCCCAGTCCGCGGCCTGGCTTATCGACGCGCTTCGCGCCACCGGCCACGAGGACGTCGTCGAGCGGGCGGTTACCGTCCTGACTGCACCGGCTCAGACCGCCGATCCCGATCTAAGCCGGCGGCTGCATGACCACTTCGGCGCATTGACCCGCACCGTCATGGACGTCCCTCATGACCCGGCTCTGGTACCTGGCGGCCCCATCACCTACGACGCGCTCAGTGCCCAGACCCGCAAGGCATGGCTCCGCGT
>JAYSQH010000410.1:0-2112 GCA_043721655.1 Phycicoccus sp.
GGGCGAAGGGCGGATGCCCTGGCCAGCAACGCTTTTCGGCCGGCGACGTGTTCGACGTCGCGGTGGCTGGCAAGTCCTGGCAGCTGCCGCGGGTCAGCCTTCGCCGCGATGGCACGGCGTCGACCGCTTCTGGCCACGACCAGGGCCAGGGCGCCGAGCGCCACAACGATGATGGCGGTCAGGCCCCAGTACAGCGGCGTCGGACCGACCGGCCGGCCCCAGCTCTTCGACGGATCCCTCGGGTTGCTCAGCGCCATCAGGGCAGTGAGCAGTCCGCCCTTAACAGTGCCGTGACCACTGAGCCGAGAAGACAGCCACGCGCCCGCCCAAAGACATCCCAGCACGGCACCCGCAGTCGTGACTGCGACGGCCAGCGACTTGTCGCTCAGGGTGGCGCTGCCGCGGCTGCTCGAGGTCACGCGGCGCCGCCGATACCGCGTGCTTCCAACTGCCAGGACTCCGGTGCTGGGCTCTGTGTCCTAGGCGTGTCACGTCGCGCCTGCAGCGCCGCCTCAATCCCAGGTGCACGGCCCCCGGTCCCATGGGTGGCCGTACTGGCTTCGATGATGGATTTCGCTGCAGACGCGACCCGAGAAGCGGTCGCTCGCACTGCCTTGACGCCGCCCTGACCGGCCCAGGCGGTAACGTACGGGAAGGTGTAGTCGCCGGTGACCATCCCGTGGCAGTCAGCGACAATGAAGGCGACCGACTCCGCCTCGACCTCCATCAAAGCGCGACTGGGGTGGACCCTTCCCGCAAGCGCGGCGGGATCGTGGAGCAGGACGTGCCCCAGTTCGTGGAGTAGCGACTTTGTCCTGGCCGCCTCGTCCATGTCGGAACGAACCTCCACCAGGCGCGAGTCCCACGTGGTGCGGCCATTGGCCCCGCCAATAACCTCGGCTGAGGCGACCAGACGCACGACATACCCGCGGTCGGTGACCTGACCGGCGATGTTGTCCCACAAGCCGTCTGGGGCCTGGCCGTCGAGAACTTGCGGCTTGGGGGGTTCCGGTAGGGGACGTCCTGCCGTCTGCTCGGCGGCGAAGACGTGCTCGATCCGGAACCCCTTAAGGACCCGCCGAGTTTCAAGCGACTCACCGGCCGATGGGGCTTCGTCGGCGCCAAGGGTTCGGCTGTGCCCACCGACGTCGGTCGCAACGCGAGCTGCCCGGCGGTTGGGCGCGAGGATCTGGTAGCTGTGCTGCCCCTTGGACACCGACCGGCCAAGGGCCCTCCAGGTGTTGAAACCGGCAACGTATGAGGGCCAGGCAGTGTCCACCAGGCCGTGCTCGAAAGCGGCGGAGTGCTGGCCGGCGATGAGCCAGACATTGTTCGCCGAGTACCTGTGGAGGCTGGACTGCAACTTGAGGTAGCTGCGCCACTCTGGGCCCGACTGAATAGCGGCCACGGCGGCTTCGATCCTGGCCTGTGCCAAGGCTACCCGGTCGTTGACCTCCTCCTTGAGCAGCTTGATCTTCGCCATGTCATGGGTACCAGAAGTCGGGGACACCATCGGCGGAGTCGACGGGCCCGCGGCCCAGGCGCCATCGCGTCAGGCTGGACGTGGATCATGCTCGTCGTCGGCCGCACTTCGGCGCCGCAATGCGGCCCGGCGGGCTGACTGGGCTACTTCTTGCCGAACAGCCCGAGAAACGAGGGGAACCGACCCTTGGCGGTGTTGCGGACCGCGCGCATCGTGGGGGTGTAATAGCCCGCGTGTTGCTTGGCTCGCTGCTTGACTCGACTCGGCTTCGTCCATGCCTGGACCTGGCTGATCCCGAGCTGGCGTTTGGCCCGCCGCTTGACCCGGGTATAGCCGGTCAGGTTACGCAGCGAAGGCCGCCGGTAGCGGAACAGTTTCATACCACCGATGGTAGGAGGCCGGACCGACAGTCGGCGCCCGCTGGCCGATCCCTCACCAGACAAGAAGCACGCCCAACGCGGCATGAGCGGACGTCATCTTGCTCCGATCCGTCGCCCAGAGTAAGAAGGAATCATGGGAAGGCAGGCAGCCACCGGGCTTTACGTGCTGACGATGGTAGTCGTCGTGGTTGGCGTGGACGTCCTGTTCTTCAGGAACCACTCCTGGGAGCGGCTGATGGCCAACGTCGG
>JAYSQH010000411.1:0-2674 GCA_043721655.1 Phycicoccus sp.
GGAGCCCGCCATGGCTGAGATGTTCTATGACGACGATGCAGATCTGTCAGTGATCCAGGGACGCAAGGTTGCTGTCATCGGATACGGCAGCCAGGGGCACGCTCACGCGCTGAACCTGCGCGACTCCGGCGTGGACGTCCGGGTTGGCCTGGCCGAGGGCAGCACGTCCAGGGTGAAGGCGCTGGACGAGGGCCTGACCGTCCTGTCGGTGGCAGAGGCGGTCCAGGACTCCGATCTCGTCATGATCCTGACCCCGGATCAGGTCCAGCGAAAGGTGTATGCAGAGTCGATCGCCCCGAACCTCAAGCCGGGTGCAGCGCTCTTCTTTGCCCACGGCTTCAACATCCGCTTCGGCTACATCCAGGCGCCGTCCGGGGTCGACGTCGCCATGGTGGCGCCTAAGGGACCAGGTCACCTGGTTCGGCGCGAGTACGTCGACGGCCGCGGCGTACCGGTGCTGGTGGCCGTCGAGAAGGACGAGACGGGCAAGGCGTGGGAGCTGGCCAAGTCCTACGCGCGGGCGATCGGCGGGCTGCGCGCGGGCGGCATCAGGACGACCTTCACCGAAGAGACCGAGACCGACCTGTTCGGCGAGCAGGCGGTCCTGTGTGGTGGCGCGTCGCAGCTGGTGATGTACGGCTACGAGACCCTGGTTGAGGCCGGTTACCAGCCCGAGGTTGCCTACTTCGAGTGCCTGCACGAGCTCAAGCTGATCGTTGACCTCATGGTCGAGGGCGGCATCGCCAAACAACGCTGGTCGGTCTCCGACACGGCAGAGTACGGGGACTACGTCTCGGGTCCACGCGTCATCGACGGGCGGGTCAAGGAGAACATGAAGGCGGTCCTCGCAGACATCAAGAGCGGCGCCTTCGCGGAGCGTTTCATCGCCGACCAGGACGCCGGCGCCCCCGAGTTCAAGGAACTGCGTGCCAAGGGTGCGGCTCACCCGATCGAGTCGACTGGCCGCGAGCTTCGTGGCCTGATGAGCTGGATCAAGGCGTCCGACACCGACTACGTGGAGGGTTCCGCCGCGCGCTGACTCGCAGGTGGTCCATATGGCGGGCCAAGGTCAACCAGACAGGCTGGTGCGCCCTAAACTCGTGTTCGGGCACAACGCGGTGCCGAGGATTCTGCTCGCACCGGCCGGCCGCACCCATGGACTGGCCGACTCCCTCCAGCTGTGAAGGACAGGCCCAGTGACCAAGCCCGTTGTCTTGACTGCCGCTCAGTCGATTGTCTTGATTGCCGAAGAGCTCTCTCCTGCGACCATCGACGCCCTCGGCCCTGATTTCGAGATTCGGCATTGCGATGGCGCCAACCGAGAAGAGCTGCTGGCGGCCCTGGTCGACGTCGACGCCGTGCTGATTCGCTCCGCCACCAACATCGACCAGGAGGCGCTTGCTGCTGCCAAGCGGCTCAAGGTCGTGGCCCGCGCTGGTGTCGGTCTGGACAACGTGGACGTCAAGGCGGCGACGATTGCCGGCGTCATGGTCGTAAATGCGCCAACCTCAAACATCACCTCGGCGTCCGAGCTGGCCGTCGGCCTGCTGCTGGCCACGGCTCGCAACATCGTGCCCGCCAGCCAGGCTCTCAAGGCCGGCAAGTGGAAGCGCAGCCAGTACGGCGGCGTCGAGCTGTTCGACAAGACCGTCGGAGTCGTCGGGCTCGGCCGGATCGGCGCCCTGACCGCTGAGCGGCTGGCGGGCTTCGGGGTGAAGCTCATCGCCTTTGACCCCTACCTGTCGCAGGCGCGCGCCGGACAGCTCGGCGTCAGGCTTGTCCCGCTGGATGATCTGCTCCGCGAGAGTGACTTCATCACCGTCCACCTGCCCAAGACGCCCGAGACCCTGGGGCTCATCGGCGAAGAGGCCCTCAAGCTCGTCAAGCCCACCGTGCGCATCATCAACGCGGCCCGGGGCGGCATCGTGGACGAGCAGGCTCTGGCCGACGCGCTCAGGGAAGGCCGCGTCGCCGGTGCCGGTATCGACGTCTGGGCCAAAGAGCCGTGCACCGAGTCGCCGCTGTTCGAGTTCGAGTCGGTCGTCGTCACTCCCCACCTCGGCGCGTCGACCGAAGAGGCTCAGGAGAAGGCCGGCGTCGCGGTGGCCAAGTCGGTCCGGCTGGCACTGGCCGGTGAGCTGGTGCCTGACGCTGTCAACGTCTCCGGCGGTGTTATCGCCGAGGAGGTTCGTCCCGGAATTGCGCTGGTGGAGAAGCTCGGTCGCATCTTCACCGCGCTTGCGGGCTCGGTCCCGGCGCAGCTGGACATCGATGTCAGGGGCGAGATCACCCAGCACGACGTCAGCGTCTGGAAGCTGGCCGCTCTCAAGGGCCTCTTCCAGGGTGTGGTCGAGCAGTCGGTGTCCTACGTCAACGCCCCGCTGCTGGCCCAGGAACGAGGGTGTGAGGTGCGTCTGCTGACCGACCCGAACAGCTCGGACTTCCGCAACGTGACGATCCTGCGCGGAACACTGGCGGACGGCAGCGTCATCAGCGTCGCCGGCACGCTCACCGGCCCCCGAATGATCGAGAAGGTTGTCGGGGTGAACCAGTTCGACCTCGAGGTCCCCATTTCCGAGCACATGGTCTTCTACACGTATGCCGACCGCCCCGGTGTGGTGGGCAGCCTCGGCCGCGTGCTCGGCGACGCCGGTATCAATATCGGAGGCATGCA
>JAYSQH010000412.1:0-1965 GCA_043721655.1 Phycicoccus sp.
ATCAGCGCCAGCAACAGGATCTGCAGCCACGGCGCCGGGGCAAGCCAGCCCAGGACCAGGGCGAACAGCGCCGCCACCCCCAGCGCCACCGACACCGGGCGGTAGACCGGGGCAAGGTCGCGCCAGTCGGCGAGCGAGGTCACGACAAGGATGAGGGACAGGACGCCGACCGCCACCGACACAGACAGCACCATCGCGGCGGGCGCCGGGGCATGCCCCTGCGACGCATGCTCGACCATGCTGACCATGACCCCGCCGGTCGCCGCGATCGTCATCGTCACCGGGAGGTGGCCCACGAGCCAGCGCGACAGGGCTCCGCGCTCGCTGCGCACCCGGCGAGCTCCCACGAGGTCGAAGTAGCTCCACCAGTACGCGAACCCGATCCCCAGCCCCAGGATTCCGGTGGCGACAGCAATCAGCGTGCGGCCGGCATCCGCGATGCCGTTGACCACACCGACGACCACCTCCCCCAGCACGATGATGGTGAACAGGTCAAACCGCTCGATCAGCGACTCGCTCGCGCTGATGCTGGTATCTCGAGTGGCTCCGCTCCGCCAGTCCAGGGCGGTAATGCCGGCGAGCCAGCCCACGACCACGAGCGCCCAGGCTGCCAGGCGGGCCCCATCCGGTAACAGGGCGCTGGCCCCGACGACGGTGGCCGAGACGAGAACCCCGGTGATGTACGGCGTCGTTGTGGGACGGAACGAGGGGTCGTCCTGGCGGCGCACGGAGTACCAGAGCCAGCCGAGAAGGAAGAGATACCCGCTGTATACGACGGCGAAGGCCGCGCCGTCGCCCGCCGTCGCACCGCCCGTGAATACCGCGAGGAGCGCGAGGACGCCCATCTGGAGGAAGACGTAGGACCGGGTCCGCCCCTCGGCTCGGCCGTGCAGGTCGTGGTAGACGGCCCCGTTGATCCAGGCGAGCCAGATCAGCCCGAACACGACAGCGAACCGGCCCACACCCGCCCACGTCACGTCCCCAGCGAGATGGCCGGCCGCCTGGGAGATGACGACGACGTAGACGAGGTCGGAGAAGAGCTCGAGGAAGCTGACCTCGCGGCCCTCGATGACGTCGCCGTGTGCTCTGGGCGGCTGCCAGAAGTGGCGGCGGAAGGCCGCAGCGGACGACCAGGAAAGGGGGGCACTCCCCTGTGGTTCCGGCATACGCGCTCCTCGGTTCGGGCTGCCCCTGCGTAAGAGGATCATTCCCCAGATGAGCCGCAACTGCTGGTCACCAGTGGCACGGCGGTACGGGTAGGTCGCCGGTCGATCTCCATCCAGCGATCCGCGCTTTCCAAGGCGTCGAACCCGCAGCGGCGGTAGACCTCATGAGCATCCCTGGTGGCCAGCACGAAACGCTGTACGCCGTCGGCCGCGAGGTCCTCGACGATGCTCTCCACCAACCAGGTCCCCAACCCCCGTCCGCGGTGCTTCTCATCGACGAACACGTCGCAGATCCACGCGAACGTGGCCCCGTCGGTGACCACACGAGCGAAGGCTGCCTGCTCATCCTTGGCGTAAACGGAGTACGGACGCGATCCGGCGACTGATCGCTCGACCAGCGCACGTTCACGTCCCTTGGCCCAGTAGGACTCCTGCGACAGCCAGGCATGAACCCGAACGATGTCGACCCGACCGGGCTCGGTGGTCAGCACATAGCCCTCACGATGACGATCCATGCTCCGTGGCTCCTTGCTCAGCTGATGTCTGGACCCCGCACCGAACACCACGTACTTCACCGGGCAAGCGAGCCCATCGGGTCCCAAGCGGGCAGGACGATCGGCTCGGCCTCCAAGGCGGCCAGTAGTTGAGGTGGCAGCTGGTCACGGGGTGCGGCGATCTCGAATACATGCTCGTCGAACCAATTGTCGTTCATCGTCCAGAAGCCCTTGTCGGCCTTCTCGTCTCCCCAGCTGTTCTCGACACGCCACTTGCGTGGGCTCCCGTCGACGACATCGACGCC
>JAYSQH010000413.1:0-1756 GCA_043721655.1 Phycicoccus sp.
GCCTTCCTCACTGAGGCCGGTAGCCGACTTCAGTCTTTGTGGGCCGAGCACGGCCTCGATCTGCCGCCTTACGCCGGCTGCTTCGGCTCTACCTACCTCGACATCTGCCCCCCGTCGGTGCAGCCGATCGACCAGGCGCACATACCCGCCCGGCAGCCGATGAGGCCACTGCCGTGGACTGGGCGGCGGGTAGCAGAGCTGCCGCCGTACCTGCAACGAGACGACCGGCCGCTGGTCTACCTCACGCTTGGAACTGTGAACAACCACGCCCCGGTGCTGCCGCTCGCGATCGAGGCGCTGGCCGCGCTCCGGTACGGGTCCTTGCAACGATCGGTCCGGATGGCGATCCGGACGTCCTTGGGACGCAGCCCGCAAATATCACCATCGAACGCTGGGTACCCCAGTCTCAGGTCCTCGAGCACTGCCAGGTCGTCGCCTCGCACGCCGGGTCCGGGACGTTCCTTGGCGCTCTCGCTGCTGGCCTGCCACAGCTGTGCCTGCCGCAGGCCGCCGACCAGTTCCGCAACGCAACTGCTGGCGTCCACCGCGGCGCAGCGATAGCGCTGGGTCCGGACATGGCCACGGGCCAGGCCATTGCCTCAGCGGTCCTGCGTCTTCTTGGGGAACCGTCCTTCCGGGTAACTGCTGGCGAGGTAGCCAACGAAATCGCCGCGATGCCCTGCCCGGCCGAGGTTGTACACGTGCTGGCCGCACTTGTGTAATCCGCGACGAGCACAGCGTCCGGCGCCCCGCGGAATCGATCTCCATTCATGTCAGCACACCCCGAACCGATGGCGCCGGTGGTTCGGCCAGCAAGTCGTCGGTCATGAGCGCGCAAGCACCGATGATCCGGCGCCCCCAGCAGGTCGATGTCTTGGCACCTCCCAGCGGCCACAGTCACACCCGCCTGCGGAGCAGAGAACGCCAGCTATGACTGCTGCAGGTGAGCTAAGACCGAGAACCTGATGCCGACGCTGTCGCGCTGCACCGTGCAACTCCACACCCGCCGGACGAGCGGCGCATGGCGACGAAGCCCCGTTGACGATCACGGCCGGTCCGCAGCAGCGCACAGAAGGACCCACACTTCATGCGAACGCTTATGCACGTTTTGAGCAGGTTATTTCGCTACCCGGGGTGACGTGTGCCTTCAGTTGGGTGAGAATTCGCGACGGTGGGTCAGCCGACCTCTACTGTGCGGTTGTGTGGGCGGGGCGTCCGGTCGCTGTCGTCGGAGAAGGTTGGTCGGCTGTGAGGTTTCAGGCCTGGATGGGGATGGTTACCGCGGCGTTGCTCGCCGGTGGTGCGCTAGCGCCGACCGCGCAAGCCGCGACCAGCGCCACGTTGCTCAGCGACCATGTCTCGGTGTTCGCAATCGACGGTCATCTCCGGAGCGGGGCACCGTACGATCATTTCCGGCTGACTTCATCACCCAGGGTCGCGGCTGGGCTGGTCCGGATCGCTCTGGCCAACCGTGGGAGTGTCCCGCACGAAGCCATCGTGTTGCGTCTCAACGCGGGCGTCACTCCGGCTGCGGTGCAGGCAGCAGACGCTAAGTCCGGGCCCGGAGCGGTACTCGGGCTCACGACCCCCTTCGCTGGGGCGAGCAACATCATGCCGGGCGCGACCCAGGTCAGCTATGAGGTGCTGCCAGCCGGCACCTACGTGGTGGTCTGCTTCAATCCGGGCGCTGCCGGCCACGACCACCTCAGCCAAGGGATGCTCACCAGCTTCAGGGTGCTGGGGAACGTCCCGACCA
>JAYSQH010000414.1:0-7110 GCA_043721655.1 Phycicoccus sp.
CTCACCCCGTCACGATCGTCTGGAACTTGCGGTTGAAGCTGGTCTCTTCGGTGGCACTGAGGCCACGGAAGACGTGAGAGCGGGACAGGGTGTCGGCCGACGGGATGATCAGCTGGTTCGTGGCGGCGGGGGGGTCGATCTTCTCCAGCTGCGCCTTGACGTTCTTGACCGGCGAGATGTAGTTGACGTAGTCCACGACCCGGGCCATGACCGCAGGGTCGTAGTAGTAGTTGACCAGCTTCTCGGCGTTCATCTTGTGCTTGGCCAGGTTCGGGATCACGAGGTTGTCCGACCAGAGCATGAAGCCCTTCTGCGGCAGGGCGTAGCCGAGGTTCGGGTTGTCCGCCTTGAGCTGGACGACGTCACCGGACCATGCGATGCAGGCAGCCGTGTCGCCTGAGGCCAGCGGCTTCGTGTAGTCGTTGCCGGTGAATCCCTTGATCTGTCCGGCGTCCTTGGCCTTTTGGATCTCGGAGATCGCGGCATCGAAGTCCGCCGCGGTGAAGCTCGCGGGGTCCTTGCCAAGCGCGAGGAGGACCAGTCCGACGGTGTCCTGCATCTCCGTGAGCAACGTGACCTTCCCCTTGAGAACGGGGTCGGTGAGCAGCTGGTCGATGGTCTCGATCTTCTTGCCACCGGTGGACTTGGGGTTCCACGCGATTCCCGTCAACCCGCTCTGCCATGGCAGGGAGAACAGGCGGCCCTTGTCGAAGCCGACGTTGAGCAGCGAGTCGTCGACGTTGCCATGGTTGGGGATGTTAGACAGGTCGAACTTCTGGATGTAGTCCAGGCGGATCAGCCGCGCCACCATCCAGTCGGTGCTGACCCACAGGTCGCGCCCGGTGTCCGAGCCGGCGGCAAGGAGGGGGCGCACCTTGGCGTAGAACTCGTCGTTGTCGTTGTAGTCCGCGGTGTAGTTGACCTTGATCCCGGTCTTCTTGGTGAAAGCATCCAAGGTCGGGTGGCTCTTGGTCTTCTCGTTGACATCCATGTAGGACGGCCAGTTGGACCAGGTCACCACCTTGTCGGTGTCGGACAGGTCAGCTGCCGCCTTGACCAGGCCCTTGGTCGTGCCACCCAGTGTCGGGGTCTTGCCCGCCGAGCCGCACGCCGAAAGTCCGGCAACACCGGCCAGACCCGCCATACCGGCCATTGCCGCGCGCCGCGAAACCAGACCTCGGGCGAATGCCGCCTGGAATGCCGACGGAACCTGATTGCTCATGAACGCTCCCTGATGTGTTGTCGCTGGTGTGGGTGGCAAACCTAGGACTCGATGTTGGCCATCACATGCTTGATCCGTGTGTAGTCCTCAAAGCCGTACATGGAAAGGTCTTTGCCGTAACCGCTGTGCTTGAAGCCACCGTGCGGCATCTCGGCGACAAACGGGATGTGGGTGTTGATCCACACCACGCCGAAGTCCAGTTTTCGCGACATCCGCATGGCCCGGCCGAAGTCCCTGGTCCAGACGCTGCTGGCCAGTCCGTACTCGACGCCGTTGGCCCAGGTGAGCGCCTCGGCCTCGTCGGAGAACTTCTGCACAGTGATCACCGGGCCGAAGATCTCACGCTGGATCACCTCGTCGGCCTGACGCAGCCCGGACAGCACGGTCGGCTCGAAGAAGTAGCCGTCGCCGAGACCGCTGACCCGGCTGCCACCGGCCACGATGCTGGCGTGGTCCGGCAGCCTCGACAGAAACCCCTCGACCTGGGCGAGCTGGTTGACATTGTTGACCGGACCAAACGTCGCATCCTCGTCATCGGGCAGACCGACCTTGGCGCTGGACCGGGCGTACTGCGCAAGAGCGGCGACCAGGTCGTCGTGGATCCCCGGACCGGCGATCACGCGGGTGGCTGACGTGCAGTCCTGTCCCGCGTTGAAGTATCCGGCCATCCCGATGCCTTCGACGACTGCCTCCAGATCGGCGTCATCGAAGACGACGACCGGTGCCTTGCCCCCCAGCTCGAGGTGGACCCGCTTGAGGTCGTGGGAAGCGCTTCCGGCGACCTGCATGCCGGCCCGGACCGAGCCGGTAATCGAGACCATGGCCGGAGTCTTGTGCTGCACGAGAGCCCGTCCCGTGTCTCGGTCGCCGGTGATCACGTTGAACGTCCCCGCCGGAAGGAACTCGGAGGCGATCTCGGCCAGGAGCAGTGTGGTCTCCGGCGTCGTGTCGCTCGGTTTGAGCACCACCGTGTTGCCGGCGGCCAGCGCGGGAGCGATCTTCCAGATCGCCAACATCATCGGGTAGTTCCACGGCGTCACCTGGCCGATCACGCCGATCGGCTCACGGCGGATCCATGAGGTGTGACCCCTCATATACTCACCGGCCGAGCGCCCTTCGAGGAGGCGCGCGGCACCGGCGAAGAAGCGGATCTCGTCGACCATGGGTGGCAGCTCTTCGCTGGCAGTCAACGCGTAAGGCTTGCCGGTGTTCTCGGTCTCGAGGTGCACGAACTCATCGGCGCGCGCTTCGACCGCATCAGCGAACTTCAGCAACGCCTGCTGACGCTCGCTGGGGGTCGTGTCGCCCCACACCTCGAAGGCCGCGGCAGCTGCGGCATACGCGCGATCCACATCCGCGGTTGAGGACACGGGCGCGGTGGCGACCACCTTGGCAGTCACGGGGCTGATGATGTCCGAGGTCGCGTCGGTCTCGGGCTCGACGTACTCGCCGTCGACGAAGCTCCGAAGGATTCGGGGACTTGCGCTCACAAGAGACTCCTGCTGCGTGCGGGTTCCGGACAGGGCACTCTAACCACAAAATAGGCCTTTTCGACAGTGTCCAGGCCAAGATGGTGCGGAATCCGTCGCTATTTTGAGGTATAAACGGCGTTTTCCGTCGCGCGGGGACTTGCCAAGTTGGGTCTTGACCAGACACCATCGCCTCGTGAGCCCACGCAAAACGGTGACCAGCAATGGCCGACCGGTCGACCGCAGACCACCAGCTGGTGGCCTCGACGACGTCTCGAAGGCAATCATCGAACACCTCCAGACCGACGGCCGCCGTTCTTATGCCACCATCGCCAAGAGCGTGGGACTGTCCGAGGCCGCCGTCCGGCAGCGGGTCCAGCGGATGCTCGACGGCGACGTCATGCAGATCGTGGCAGTCACGGACCCCTTGCAGATGGGCTTCACCCGCCAGGCCATGGTCGGCATCCGCGCCGAGGGCCAGCTGAACCTCGTCGCCGATCGCCTGAGCGCGATGCCCGAGGTGAACTACGTCGTCACGACCGCAGGCAGTTTTGACCTGATCATCGAAGTCGTCTGCGAGGACGACGACGAACTGCTCGACCTTTTGTCGCGGCGGATCCGCACCCTTCCGGGCGTTGTCTCCACCGAGGCTTTTGTCTATCTCAAACTCAACAAGCAGCACTACAACTGGGGTACCCGATGACCGCCACTGAGACCACCAACAACGCCAACCGTCCGTCCGGAACCACACCCGCAGGCACGGCGTATGCCGACGCTGCCCGCGATCACCTGTGGATGCACTTCACCCGCCAATCCACATACGAACCAAAGGAATCCGGAGGCGCGGGCGCTTCGGTTCCCATCATCGTCAAGGGCGAGGGCGCCTACATCTGGGATGACAAGGGCCGCAAGTACCTCGACGCCCTGGCCGGCCTCTTCGTCGTCCAGGTCGGCCACGGCCGCGAGGAGCTGGCCGAGGCAGCCGCCAAGCAGGCGCGTGAGCTGGCCTTCTTCCCGCTGTGGTCCTATGCGCACCCGGCGGCCATCGAGCTAGCCGAACGTCTGGCGGCCGGCGCGGCCGGTGACCTGAACCGGGTTTTCTTCACCACCGGCGGTGGCGAGGCGGTCGAGTCGGCCTGGAAGCTGGCCAAGCAGTTCTTCAAGCTCACCGGCAAGCCGGGCAAGTACAAGGTGATCAGCCGCAACATCGCCTACCACGGCACTCCCCAGGGAGCCCTGTCCATCACCGGCATCCCGTTTGCCAAGGAGCCGTTCGAACCGCTGGTTCCCGGCGCACACAAGGTCCCCAACACCAACCTGTATCGCGCCCCGGAGCACCTCCGCGAGGACCCCAAGGCGTTCGGCCGATACTGCGCCGACCGGATCGCCGAGGCGATCGAGTTCGAGGGTCCCGACACTGTGGCGGCCGTCTTCCTGGAGCCGGTGCAGAACTCGGGTGGCTGCTTCCCGCCGCCGCCCGGATACTTCGAGCGGGTCCGCGAGATCTGCGACGAGTACGACGTTCTGCTGGTCTCCGATGAGGTGATCTGCTCTTTCGGGCGCATCGGCAGCATGTTCGCCAGCACCGACTTCGGCTACCAGCCCGACATCATCACCTGCGCCAAGGGCATGACCTCGGGCTACTCCCCCATCGGCGCGATGATCGCCAGCGACCGCCTCTTCGAGCCCTTCAAGAAGGGCCACACGATGTTCCCCCACGGCTACACGTTCGGCGGTCACCCGGTCTCGGCCGCTGTCGCGATGGCCAACCTGGACATCTTCGAGCGTGAGGGCCTCAACCAGCACGTGAAGGACAACGCCCCGGGGTTCCGGGCCACCTTGGACAAGCTGCTCGACCTGCCACTGGTCGGCGACGTCCGTGGCGAGGGCTACTTCTACGGGATCGAGCTGGTGAAGGACAAGGCGACCCGCGAGACGTTCAACGACGACGAGTCCGAGCGTCTGCTGCGTGGGTTCCTGTCCAAGGCGTTGTTCGACGCCGGCCTCTACTGCCGTGCCGACGACCGAGGCGACCCGGTCATCCAGCTCGCACCACCACTGATCATCGGCCAGCCCGAGTTCGACGACATCGAGCAGCGCTTGCGTGCTGTCCTGACCGAAGCCGAGAACCACCTGTGAGCCATGGGGCCTCCGGCCCCCTCTGGTGGTCCGGTCAGCGGATCGGTGCAACCCGTCCCGCACTGACCCAGGACGAGAGCGTCGACGTAGCCATCGTGGGTGGCGGCTACACGGGCCTCTGGACGGCGTACTACCTGATGGAAGCTGACCCGTCGCTGAAGGTGCTCGTGCTGGAGGCGGAGCACGTGGGCTTCGGTGCCAGCGGGCGCAACGGCGGGTGGGTCTCGGCGCTCTACCCCGTGGGTCCCAGGACGCTGGCTCGTGAAGCCGGCGAGGCCGCGGCCAGGGACCAGTTCGCGGCGCTGAGGGACAGTGTCGACGAGATCGGCCGCGTGGCTCAGGCAGAAGGTGTCGACTGCGGGTTCCACAAGGGCGGGACGCTGGTCGTTTCCCGTAACCGTGCGCAGGCGGCGCGAGGCCGTGCCGAGGCCCAGGACTCCGGCTACTGGGGCACTGGCACGACCTGGCTCGAGGCTGGCGCAGCCACGGATCACCTTGCTGCCCAGGGAGTTTCGGGTGCCACCTTCAACCCGAACTGTGCCCGCATCGACCCGTTCCGGCTCGTGGTCGGACTTGCCCAAGCCGTCGAGAGGCGGGGGGCTCTGATCCACGAGCACACTCGGGTCACCAGGCTGGACCCCCGGTGGGTGTTGACCGACGAAGGCATCGTCGTCACGGCCCGCCACGTCATCAGGGCCACAGAGGCGTGGACCTCCACGCTGCCCCGTCACCGGCGGACCGTGGCACCCGTCTACTCGCTCATGGTGGCCACGGCACCCCTGCCCAAGTCGCTCTGGGACGAGATCGGCCTGGCCGACGCCGAGACGTTCAGCGAGCTGCGGCACGTGATCGTCTACGGACAGCGGTCGAAGGACGACCGCCTCGTCTTTGGCGGCCGCGGTGCGCCATATCACTTCGGCTCCAGCATCAAGCCCGAGTTCGACTCAGTCGCTACGGTTTTCGCGAAACTGCGTCGTAGTCTGACCCACCTTCTCCCGGCGACCGAGGGAGTCCAGTTCACCCATGCCTGGGGCGGCCCGCTGGGGATCTCCCGTGACTGGCACCCCGGTGTCGGATATGACCCGTCGACCGGGATGGGCCACGCCGGTGGGTATGTCGGCGACGGGGTGGCCCTCAGCAACCTTGCCGGGCGCACGCTGGCAGACCTGGTGACAGGCCGGAATACGGCACTGACGCACCTTCCGTGGGTCCAACATCGTTCTCGGCGATGGGAACCCGAACCCTTGCGCTGGCTCGGCGTGAACGCCGGACTGCAGCTCGCCAATCTCGCCGACCATGAGGAACGGCTGACCGGCCGCCCGGCGCTGCTGGGCGGAGCGCTCTCAGCCCTGACCAGCCGCTAACCCAGATCTGCCCCTAACCCGGATCAGCCGCTGAGACAAGACCCCGCGTGAGGACAGGCCTCAAGGCCTCCAGCACCGACGCGTCCTCGATGGTGCTGGGAACCGCGGGAGAGCCGCCATCGGCGATCTGACGCATGGTCTTGCGCAACATCTTGCCCGAACGGGTCTTGGGCAGCGCCACGACGACGTCGACCAGATGCAGCGACGCCAGGGCGCCGACCTCGTCGCGGACCCGCTGGACCAGCTCGGCCTGTAACGCCGACATGGCACCCTCGCCGGAGACGTCGACGCCGGCCTTCAGGACCACGAGCGCCCTGGGAACCTGACCCTTGAGCTGGTCGGCCACGCCGATGACGGCGCACTCGGCGACCGACGGGTGCCCGGCCAGAGCCGCCTCGAGAGAACCGGTGGACAGCCGATGCCCTGCCACGTTCAGCACGTCGTCGGTGCGACCCATGACGTACAGGTACCCGTCTTCGTCGAAGTAGCCTCCGTCGCCGGTCAGGTAGTAGCCGTCGAACGTCGAGAGGTATCCCGCGACGTAGCGCTCGTCGTCCTGCCACAACGTCGGCAGCGTGCCCGGAGGTAGGGGCAGCTTGATACAGATGGCCCCTTCCACCCCGGGATCGACCTCGTGCCCTTGCTCGTCGAGGACCCGCACGTCGTAGCCCGGCACGGGCACGGTCGGTGACCCGGCCTTGATCGGCAGAAGCTCCAGGCCGATGCAGTTCGCCGCGATCGCCCAGCCGGTCTCGGTCTGCCACCAGTGGTCGATCACCGGTATGCCGAGGACCTTGCCGGCCCAGTGGTACGTGTCAGGGTCGAGGCGCTCCCCCGCCAGGAAGAGGGTGCGCAGCTTCGAGAGGTCATGGCCGCCAATCAGCGTGCCGTCGGGGTCTTCTTTCTTCACCGCACG
>JAYSQH010000415.1:0-2700 GCA_043721655.1 Phycicoccus sp.
CCCGGTCCACACGTCAAGCAGCCCGTGGCCAAGCTCGGCGTGCCACATCAACGGCGGCAGATCGTCGAGGACGACCGCCATTCCGACGTGGTTGACCGGGGCATTGGTGAGGGCACGGATAGCGTGGTCTGCGGTCGACCCACCCCGGAAGAGCCACAGGTCGCCGGTGCGCGTCACGTCGACCGCCGCCTCTAGGCTCAGTACTGCGTCATTCACGGAAGGGTCCCTTGTTCATGAACCGCTGGAAGGTTCTCGGTCTCGCTGGTCTGGCCGGTGTCGCGGCAGCTGGAGTCATCATCGCGCGCGAGCAACGGCAACGGACACAGCTGACGCCCGAGGAGATCCGTGCCCGGTTGCACCAGCGGCTCGAGCAGGCTTCCACAGCACCGACTTGGGGCGCCGTGCCGGACGCTCCCGTCAGATCAATGACACGCCGGGGATGGCTGCCACGATGGCGCCGACGTATCAGAGACCGCATGACCTGACAGGTCATGGACCCGGCGGCCTCGAGCGACCGTGCGACCGTGCCAGATCCGGTTCCGGCCCGCATTCTCTCGCCACCCAGCTCCTCGACCGTAACTAGGGCTTCGGGATGGCTGGTGCGTGGTCGAAGGACCCGTAGAGCGTGGTCTGCTGAAACGGCAGTGTCCGACCGGACGCGTTGAGCTTGGTCTGAATCTGGAAGACCGCCACGTGACCCGTCTGGTCGAGGGTGAACGTGACTGTGATCGGCGCGGCCGAGGCGCCGGTCTTGAGCAGCCCGATGCTCGCGGCGTCGGTCGCGGCGATGGTCCCGGCCAGTCGCCCGGAGGGGTCGATGGTCAGTGAGCTGCTGGCCTGGAGTGCACCGAGTAGGCCTGCCAGAGGGGGGCTGTTGGGTGTTGCCGGCGCGGCGCCGCGGCGCCACAGGCCGGTGCCGATGCGCACGTAGCGGGCTTGCCCGATGAAGACGACCGACTCGCGCTTGGTGCCGCTGACCACGTCGAACGTGAGCTGGCCTGGCAGGACGGCCCGTCCGCGCAGACTGACCCGGTGGATACCCAGGATGGTGGTGGACGCGAAGGTGTACGAGTGCAGGGCGCGGGTGGTGGCCAAAACCCGGTCCCGCAGCGCCATGGCCGCGGGAGTGGCCGCGGGAGTGGTCTGGGCGGCCGCGACAGTGGCTGTCGAGGCGGGTCCGCCGCCGCCGCCGACGACGGTGGGCGTTGTGCTGCAGCCAGTGACGGCGGTCAGGCCGAGCGTGGTGCCCAAGAGCAGGGCGCCGGCGCTGAAGCGTCGACGCCCTGCCCGCTGGGTGCGCTCAGCCCTGGTGGCTGCCGTCACCTGACTCTTGGCTCGAGCCGGACGTATCCGAGCTGGGGTCGGCGTTGTCGCCCTGGTGGTCACCAGACTGCTGGTCTGAGCTCGCCGGCGCATCTGCGACCGGCTTGTCGCCCTGGGTGTCGCCGCCCTGGTCGTCTGCGTTGTTGCTGTCGGCCTGGGTGTCGCCGCTCTGGTCATCTGCGTTGTTGCTGTCGGCCTGGGTGTCGCCGCGCTGGTCATCTACGACCGGCGGGACGGACGTCACGTCGGAGCCTTCGACCTCGGCCGCGTCCACGGCGGTGTCGGTGATCTCGCCAGTCTGGTCGTCCAGCTGGAAGTCCACCTGGACGCCGGCGACCGCAGTGGAGACGGTGGTGGCGGTGGTGGCGGCCAGCGCGGGGGTGGCGGCCAGCGCGGGGGTGGCCGCCCAGGCGGCACCCGCCAGCGCCAGGCTCACGGCCGCAGAGGCTGCGAGAGACTTCTTTCGAATCATGACTTCTCCTGATGTTGGTGGGCGTTCGCCGGGGCAAACCGGCGCTCGAAGGGAGAGTTGCCGCCCGCGGCCAAAGCGTTACATCCACCTGAAGCATCACCCGTCCTGCGCCAGTCTGCTGGCCGAGTCGCACCCACTGATCCTGGTGACCGAACCGATGGCCGGCCAGTAGATGTGGCCCCTGATGGCTGGCCTTGATAGACCGCGCAGAGACGCCTAATCGCGACACAACCGTGGGAAGATGTAACGCGCCAGGTCCCGGCGGCAACGACACTAGGAGACGGGCACGCCGGTGGATCCCGAAGTGACCTCTGAGGCGATGGCTGGCGACGCCACCGCGCTCGACGCACTGGTCCGGCACTTCCGTCCCGCTGTTTATCGCTACTGCCGTACCCAGTTGCCCGACTCGCAGACCGCTGAAGACGTCACACAGGAGGTGATGCTGGCCATGGTCCAAGCCCTGCCCACCCACCGTGCACAGGCCCACAGCATCGGTGCGTTCGTCTTCGGCATCGCCGCCAACAAGGTCGCCATGGCCCACCGCGCGAGCTACCGGCGCCGCGAAGACCTGGCCCACGCGCCCATCGAGCGGCTCGACCCAGCCCCAGGGCCCGCGGATCAAGTCCAAAGCCAGGACACCCTGAACCGGCTGCTGCGCCTCCTCGACGAGCTTTCGCCGCAAGCCCGCGAGGTGCTCATGCTGCGCGTCGCAGCAGGTCTGAGCGCGTACGAGACCGGCCAAGTCCTCGGGATCAGCGAAGGCGCAGTCCGGGTCGCCCAGCACCGCGCGCTGCGCACGCTCCGGGAAAACCCAGCCTTGGACGAGCTCCGATGACCGCCCCGATCGCCCCCACCGGCGCAAGGGGGGACTCTCTCCACGACGACGGGCTCATCCAGCCAGACAC